>NZ_JBFIIH010000050.1:0-26200 GCF_041601355.1 Neptunomonas sp. | reverse complement strand
CGTTACGACCATAAATCACAGTTATAAAATAAGATAACTGATGATTAACGTAAACTTATATACGGCTCATTTCATTTAAAACGAAACTTGCTACTGCACCTTCTGTGGCTGCCACATACGCTTTTAAGTGTTCACTTTCCATATGAGTTAACCAAAGATCGCGGGTTTCCCAGTTTTCATAAAACAAGAAAACAGCAGGGTTGTTGTTATCCTGATGCAGATCGTACTGGATACAACCTGCCTCTTTGCGTGTAGGTTCAATCAGCTTATCCAGCTCCGTTTTCAGCCGTTCAATCTGATCAGGGTGGGCTTCAATTTTAGCTATGATAGTCAGGGTTGTATGCATCAGAAAGGTCACCTTAATCATTATCAGAGAGACAGGCTCAGTGTCAGTCTTAAAAGCCTTCTAACACAATTTTGCCGATAGTTTTGCCACTTTCAAGATCAGCGTGAGCACGTTTCAGGTTGTCTGCACTGATGACGCCATAATGTTGGCCCATGGTGGTTTTGATTTCGCCGGCATCAATCAAGTCAGCGACCTTGTTGAGTAATTCGCCTTGTTTACCCATATCGGCAGTACCAAACATAGAGCGGGTATACATAAATTCCCAATGTAACGACACGGATTTCATTTTTAATAAAGAGATATCCAATGGCGTACTTGGGTCGTCAATCAGTGCAAACTTACCTTGAGGCGCAATGACTTTTGCAATCTCCGGAAAGTGTTGTTCAGTGGCATTCAGGCCAATAACATGAGAAACGTTTGGAACACCAATGCGCGCTAATTCTTCGCTTAAAGGCTGGCGATGATCAATCACATGGTCAGCGCCCAGTTCTGTGACCCATTGTTGGCTTTGTGGGCGGGATGCGGTGCCAATAATCAGTGCATTAGTGAGCCTGGCTGCAAGCTGAACTAAAACAGAACCTACGCCACCGGCTGCGCCAATCACCAGAATTTGTTGCTGATGGCGTGTATCTGCTGCTGTGTTTTGTTGAATCTGCAAACGATCAAACAACAGTTCCCATGCAGTAATTGCAGTGAGTGGGAATGCAGCGGCTTCTGCATTAGTGACTGATGTTGGTTTATGACCAACAATACGCTCGTCTACCAAGTGATATTCAGCGTTAGTGCCCGGACGGGTCAGATCCCCGGCGTACCATACTTTATCGCCTTTTTTATAGATTGAAACGGCATCGCCTACGTCAATTACTTCGCCTACCGCATCCCAACCAAGAATTTTGTGCTCGCCATTTTCAGGTTGCACTCTCATTCTAATTTTTGTATCCACCGGATTGACAGAGATGGCTTCAATCTTTACCAACAAATCACGGCCTGTTGGAGTGGGGGTTGGTTGTTCAAAATCTACTAGTGAATCTGCTTGAGTGATCTCTAGTGATTTCAGGTAGCCAATTGCTTTCATTGTGTATCTCCAGGAATGTTATGCAGTGATTATGCGGCAATCCAAGGAAAGTGAAAACAGGGTAGTTGTATAATTACTTTCAAAAAAAAATTGATAATAATGCCGCCAAAACTAAGGTAGTTGACTGGCGTTAAGATTAAAAAGATCTTTTACCGGGATGGAGGTATTTCACAATTGTCGCTCCCCCGGACCTTACAATGACCTGCACACCGGCGCTTAAATCGCCATTTAGCAAACTTCTGATAAGCAATCTCGAGTACTATTTGTAGCTTCAGTATTCGCACTGTTTTGGCAAGATAGCGGTAGTAATCAAGGTTATCCCAGATTAATAGAAAAGCGGCTACTGCTGTTACCTTCTTACCGCTTGCATCAATACTGTGCAGGCGTTGCATAGCGTTTTTATACTCGATGCCATATGCCTGCAGGCGGTCAGCGTTTTTGCTGATATCCAGCCACTCTATTTTTTGCCCGGCGTCGATACGTCGGTAGTGGTTAATCTCTTTTCGACAGAGTGGGCAGCTGCCATCATAAAAAACAATTGGTTTTGCGGGCTGCAGTAAAGTCATGGGTAATTATCTTCTTTTTTAATTGAGGAATTCGGCACGAGTGCGCTCATTACTTTTAAAAATACCCCCCAGTGCCGTCGTCTCTGTTTGTGAATTTACATCCATCACACCACGGGACTTCACACAGTAGTGGGTCGCATTAATAGAGATAGCGACATTGTCGGTCTCCAGAAGTATTTGAAGAGCGATTAGAATTTGTTGGGTGAGCCTTTCCTGTACCTGAGGGCGCTGGCTAAAGAAGCGTACTAAGCGATTGATCTTTGATAGCCCGATGATCTTTTTATTGGGAATATAAGCGACTTTTGCAGAACCGTCGATGGTGACAAAGTGGTGTTCGCACGAACTGAGCACGCTGATGTCACGCACTTTGATCATCTCTTCTACCTTCATTTTATTGTCGATCATGGCAATATCAGGGAAGTTTTGGTAATCCAGGCCAGAAAACACTTCATAAACGTACATCTTCGCAATCCGGTGCGGTGTTTCTTGCAGGCTATCGTCTTCTAAGTCGAGTCCCAGGGTACTCAGCACTTCGGTCATGAGGCCTTTTATACGCTCATAGCGTTGTTCCTGAGACATCATATTGTCAATCGTGGGTGTCTCCAGGCCTTTCTCGATGAGTTGATCGCGTACTGCGGTTGCTTCAGGAGAGATCATGATTTTTTTCCTTCTTAGGCCGTTACATTGTTACATTGTTATGTTTTATCGTTTGCTTATTGCTGTTACGTACCAGAGGTACTTTTAGATGAGCGAGGCTCTGATTTCTCTTTGATGTATAGATGAGGCCTGGTTAATATGTCGTTAACATTCATTTGAGATTTAGCTGAGATATGACCTGATCGGCTAGTTTATTCGCACTTAACCAGGCGCCTTCGATATCGCCGGATTCAAGCCAATCACCACACGCGCCTATGTGAGTCTCTGCATCCCAGAGGTATCCTGAATGTGGGTGCTGATCAAAATGTTGATTGGTATGGCGCGAATATAGCCATCGATGTACGCGTTCAGCGATGATGCTGGGGTTGGCGTTAAATTCCCGGCTGAGTAAGGATAAAAAGGCTAATTTGAGTTGCTCTGCAACATACTCGGGTTGGCTGTCGCGATGCAGCGCACTCCATTCAGGTGTGGCTTCCAGAACCCATACCTGGCTGTTTTCATTACCATTCTTGCTACGGGCTCTAGCGGGTTTAGCGCTGTCTTTGATACAGCGAAACAATACTGGATGCTGGCCTTCGATTAGCTCTGGCGTTATAGGTAGTGTGCTGTTGATATGTAATACCAGCACCCAACTGATGGTGGGTGTTGCGGTTTCTGCCTGGCGCATAAAACGGGGGACGGCTTTTAAAAGCGGGGCCGCTTGTTTTGCGGGTGCTGCGACTATTGCTGCGTCATAACAACCCAGGCGTTTGCCGTGTTCATCGTACAGTGATACTTGGCTGTGTTTGTTTTGCTGCTGCGCTTCATGGCGTTTACTTTCTGACTCTTGATCACGTTCCGGCAAAAGCTGACCTACCCGGACCGAGGTACGAAGATCTGCGCCTTGTGTCAGTTCGCGAGTGAGGGCGCTTTGCCGGGGCGTGGCAATAAAGTGTGAGCGGTGTTGCCTGCTTGCTGCATTTGATCCGCAGGCAGCGCCATTAAAATCATAGGTGCAGGGAGACCATTGGCGAACGCAGGGCTGCTGTGCTAACCAATGGCGGAACTCCTCAGAAGCCGGGGAGAGAAACGGCGCGCCTAAATCAGCACTGCCATCTTCTAGGCGACAACTGGCGATACGTCCGCCCGTGCCCCGGCTTTTTTCATAAAGAGTTACAGCGCAGCCAGCGCTCATGAGTTTGTTGGCCAGTGTTGCGCCGGCTAGTCCTGCGCCAATAATTGCTATGTGTTTGTTGGTACTCATCGGAATCCGCTTTAAAAAATTTATATGGATACAGATTAACGAGTACGTTAACGAAGTGATTTAAGATCACTTTTTAACACTTACATAAACACTAATAGCTTTTATACGGCAGGAACTTTCCTGATAGAACCACGTTAACACGGTCGCCGTTTGGATCTTCTTCACGTTGTATATCCATTGAAAAATCGATAGCGCTCATAATGCCGTCGCCAAATTCTTCATGAATCAACTCTTTAATCGAGCTGCCGTACACATTGACAACTTCATACCAGCGGTAAATCAAAGGATCCGTAGGCACTGCTGTGGGTAATGAACCTTTATAGGGCGCTACCTGTAGCCAGGCGATCGCTTCATCCGATAATCCGAATAGTTCTCCGATTGTTTCGGCTTGTGGTTTATTAAATGTCATCTGTCCCAGACAGGCAGCCGTTGTCCACTCTTTCGATAGGTTGATCGCTTTTGCCGCGTCACTCCATTTGATATCGTTGAGTACCTTGGCAGATAAAATCATCTGGGTTACTTCTTCGCGACTGCTTATCATATTGATTACCTTTTTGGTTGGCGTAGCGTTACGCAATGACTACTCAAAGACTACGCAATGTTAAAATTCTGTTTTATGTGATCAGTAAAATGACAATGATGATGCTCAGGATCAGTGAAGTGCTTTGCCAAAACGCAACCGGACTTCGTTCTATCAAGGGTGGACGGGTTTTTGATAAAAAGGCTTTGTTGGGCTGGCGCAGGTCATACAAAAACCCGGATAGTTCCTCATAGCGTTTGTAAGGGTTTGGGTGAAGGGCTTTTCTGAGTGTTTCATCTACCCAGGCCGGTGTTTCGCGCTCGTCATCCAGTACTGACTGATAGCTTAAGCGGCGTTGTGAAGCAGCGGTTCTTGCTTTTGCAACCTGGGTTCCGTAGGGGAATTCCCGGGAGATCATGTGGTAGGTGATGACGGCCAATGAATAAAGGTCTGAGCGCTGTGATCCGCCTTCTCCCAGAAAATACTCAGGTGCTGTGTATAACGCGGTACCGAGTATATCGTTATATTCCCCGTCTACACTGGCTTCAACAATGCCTGCGACTCTGGCCGATCCGAAATCTATGATCTTTACCGT
The DNA here is from genome assembly GCF_041601355.1 of Neptunomonas sp. Lineage (GTDB taxonomy): Bacteria > Pseudomonadota > Gammaproteobacteria > Pseudomonadales > Balneatricaceae > Neptunomonas. The sequence continues at coordinate 21,198 of NZ_JBFIIH010000050.1, read as the reverse complement.
GCCGGTGCTATCGATCATGATGTTATCCGGCTTCAGGTCCTGATGGAGTATTTCCATACGGTGTAGTGCGCGAAGACCTCTTGCGATCTGTTCTACAATCCCACGTACAGTTTCAAGGTCGGGCTGCGGGTTATCAATCAGCCATTGAGTCAGGGTTTGTCCTTCAATGAACTCAGTGACGGTATAAATAAAGTGACGCTCGCGCGTTTGTAAGCCTGCTTTCAGAACATGGGCGCTGTTGATGCGCCGGGCAATCCATTCTTCCATCAGGAAGCGTTCTAAATATTTGGGGTCATTACGTAGGTCGATAGAGGGCGTTTTAATGATGACATGCGCGTTTGTTTCTGAGTCTCGTGCCAAATACACATGACTGCGGCTGGTGGCGTGCACTTCGCGTAGAATTGTATAGCCGTCAAACTGCTCTCTGGCTTCTAAAATGTGCGGAAACGGTAGTTCATCAATCTGCTGATGTATTTCATTTGTATTGAGTTGAGGTAAGCTATCAACACGAATAATCTGCAGGGTGAGGTTGTCCGGACTGCCTTGATCGAACGCTGTTTTGACGATGGCTTTTGCAGCGTCATTAAGGTTATTTGGGTTTTGTTCAATGGCGCTGATAATGCCGAGGGCATCGGTATGCTCATAAACACCATCAGTGGCCAGAATAAAAATATCACCGCAGTTGAGTGGCATCAACTGATAGTCGAGTTCAAGTTCCGTGCCTGTCCCCAAAGCGCGGCTCAGATAGCTTTTGTCCTGTGAAACCCATAAGCGGTGATCTTTGGTCAGCTGCTCTAATGCGTTATTCTGTAACCGGTAAACACGGGTATCACCGACATGAAAGATATGCGCGGTCGTCGATTTAAGAACCATGGCACTTAGCGTGCACACATAGCCTTTGTCTTTATCAAAGCGGAATTGACTGTTGTTTGACTGGGTGTGTAACCAGGAGTTGGTCGCAGCTAAGACACGATGCGCTGAATGTCTGACAGACCAGGCATCTGACGTGCAGAAGTAATCGTCCAGAAAGCATTTAACGGCGGTTTCACTGGCAATCTGGCTGACGTCACTGCTGCTAATGCCGTCTGCCATCGCAAAAGCGATACCTTTTAAGCTGAGCTGTGGTTCAGGCGGCTCATAAAACCCGTAAAAATCCTGATTGATCTCTTTGCGACCCTTATCTGAGTATTGGCCAACGGATACTGTTAATTGCTGTGTCATATCTTCTGCCTATGGCTTCAGCCAATTAACTTGGCTGAAGCTTTGATAGGGAAAATTAAGCGAGACGTGAATTAAGTTCGTGTGCGCTGGCACGTTTTTTTGCTGTTTTAATATGTGTTGTGTACAGCGTCAGTCCAGTAAATGCCAAGCCACCCACCAGATTGCCCAGTGCTGTTGGGATCTCATTCCAGATGAAGTAGTCCATTACTGAGAAGTCACCCCCCATAATGATACCGGATGGAAAAAGAAACATATTGACGACAGAGTGCTCAAAACCCATAAAGAAGAAGAGCATAATCGGCATCCACATGGCGATGACTTTTCCGCTGACTGATGTCGAAATCATTGCACCGACGACGCCCATGGACACCATCCAGTTACACAGCATGCCGCGAATGAAAATAGTGAACCAGCCCGCTGCGCCATACTCCGCATAACCTAATGTACGCGCTTCACCGACGCTGGCAATCTTTTGCCCGACAGCACCGGGTTCAATGTTAAAGCCGTAGGTGAAAACAAATGCCATCATGACGGCAACGGTTAAAGCACCGGCAAAGTTGCCGACAAACACTAACCCCCAGTTTCTTAGGATCCCTTTGATGGTGACCCCCGGGCGCTTATCAATCCATGCCAGCGGGGTGAGTACGAATACACCGGTAAGCAGGTCGAACCCCATCAGGTACAGCATACAAAAACCTACAGGGAAGAGCATTGCACCAATTAAAAAGACACCGGTTTCAACGGCAATCGTGATTGCAAAGACGGCGGCAAGTGCCAGAATTGCGCCGGCCATATAGGATCTGATCAACGTATCCTGGGTCGACATGTGGACTTTGGATTCGCCGGCATCCACCATTTTTGTTACAAATTCAGACGGTACTAGGTAAGCCATAATACTTCCTCTCTATAGATATTACGCAACTGCACATCGCCACAGGGAAGATTGCCCTGCGCGGGCATTCTTCTAACGTATTCATAGCTCTGCATAAAATATTCCAATAATGGGATAGGATTTTTAAGTCACTGAAAAATAGTGTTTAAATTTGTTTAATACTGACTTTTTAAAAATCATAAAAAAGTTATGAAGCCCTTGAGTAGTGCGCCAGCAGCGAAATGCTGCATCGCGGTGCGAAAGAGTCGTGTTCAATTAACGCCGATATAAATCTTGTTAGGGGGCTGAAGTAAATGATAATTTTCAGACGACAGACATTAACTGTTTATTGATTACAAGCGTTTGATATCAAACTGTTGTCACCCAGCTTGCCCCACGCTTTAGTAGTGAAATCATTATTGTGAAGTGCGCAGAGGAAAAATATTGTGGATATGGACCTAAGCCTGAACCAAACCCGTGTCATAGGTTGTTTGATCGAAAAAGAGATTACGACGCCTGATCAATACCCGCTGTCTCTCAACGCGCTTACCAATGCCTGTAACCAAAAAAGCAACCGGGATCCGGTGCTGGCTCTGAGTGAAACACAGGTGCAGGACGTACTGGACGAGTTAGCTAAAAAACGTTTGATAAAAGAGGAAGTAGGCTTTGGCAGCCGAGTGGTGAAGTATAAACATCGCTTTTGTAATACTGAATTTAGTGAGCTTCAACTCAGTGAGCAGGCGTTAGGTATTATCTGCACTTTGTTGTTGCGCGGGCCGCAAACGCCGGGAGAGTTGCGTAGCCGTACGAATCGACTGTGTACGTTTAGCGATGTCCATGAGGTCGAAAACCAGCTGCAGCAATTAAGTGAACCCGATAATGGCCCTTATGTCGTGCGCTTGCCCCGGGAGCCGGGTAAACGCGAATCTCGTTATGCGCACCTGTTTAGTGGTGAGATTGATATGGCCGAGTATTCGGCACATAGCACTCCCTCTCAGGGCATCTCATCTCAGGGCATCCCATCCCAGGACATAGTATCTAAAGGCAGGGACGTTCATAGTGAAACACGGATTGAAGTGCTGGAGCAGCGTGTATCAGAATTAGAGAATCAATTGGCGGCATTAAAATCACAGTTTGATGAACTGCTATCCTGATGGCTGGTTGATATGGCTACTTATTCCCGACAGTAAGATGGACTCAGTGGATTTGTACAGAGATAGTGTTTATTCTTCGATTCAATAGCGTGTCACTAGCAGGTTCGTTGTTACTAACGCGCGGTTTTTGATGTTGACTCATTTTTTTGCCTTAACCGGCAATCGATAATCTTGGAGAATTGCTTTGAAGCAGACTCATCAATCTGATTGGGATCTGGAACAATCGGTCGAGCTATACGGTCTTGAACGTTGGGGTAATGGTTATTTTGGACTGTCTGCTGAAGGCATGGTGACAGCTAAAACTCAACTGAGCTCTGTAGCACTGATGGATATCGTTGAGGGTATGAATGAGCGCGATCTGAAAATGCCCGCGCTGGTTCGGATTGAAAATATTCTTGATGCACAGATTCACCGTCTCAACACCGCCTTTTCAGAAGCGATTGAAAAGGTGGGTTATCAGGGTAGGTATCGCGGCGTATATCCTATTAAGGTGAATCAGCAAGCTCAGGTTGTGGAAGAGATCGCCAGTTTTGGTGCGCGCTTTCAGCATGGCCTTGAAGTGGGTAGTAAGCCAGAAATTATTGCCGCGTTGGCGATGTTGGAAGAGCCGGGCAGTCTGATTATATGTAATGGTTATAAAGATCAGGAGTTTGTCGATCTTGGTTTGCAAGCCGTCAAAATGGGCTTTGAGTGTTACTTTGTTATAGAAACCACTACTGAACTGCCTATCATTATCGAACGCAGCCGTGCATTGGGTATCAAGCCGCTCATCGGTGTGCGCGCTAAGATGAATACTCAGGTCAGTGGTCACTGGAACTCTACCAGTGGTGATCGCAGTGTCTTTGGCCTGACGGCAACGCAATTAATTGAAGTCGTTGATATCCTCAAGCAAGAGAAAATGCTGGATTGTTTACAGTTATTGCATTGTCATTTGGGTTCACAGATTCCGAGTATTCAGGAGATCCGTAGCGGCGTAATTGAAGCGTGCCGTTACTATACGGATTTGTTAAAAGAGGGTGCGGCGCTGACGCATATCGATTTAGGTGGCGGTTTGGCTGTGGATTATACCGGTTCGCGTTGTGCCGGAGAGCAAAGCCGCAACTATACGCTGGATGAGTACTGTGAAGATGTCGTTGAAACGCTCAAACAAACTTTAGATGAGCAACACATACCCCACCCGACGATTGTGACTGAATCAGGACGAGCCACTGTCGCGTATTCTTCAATTCTGCTTTTCAATATTCTTGATACGACGCATTTTGAACCGGTTAATTTAGGCACGGTGGGCGAAAATGAGCCAAATCAGTTAACCCAGTTGCGTGGCATTATCGACTACTTAAAGCCTGCTCGTGTTCAGGAATGTTATAACGATGCGCATTTTTACCGTCATGAGATACGCGATTTGTTTAAGCGCGGCGCGGTTGATTTGCGGACACGTTCTGTAGCAGAAAACCTGTTCCTGGATATCCTGCATCGTATTCTTGCGCTGGTGGAAAACATGGAGCGTGTCCCTGCTGAACTGGCTAACCTGAAAGAGTCGTTGGCAGATATCTATTACGGAAACTTTAGTTTATTCCAGTCGTTGCCAGACGTGTGGGCGATCAACCAGATGTTCCCTATTATGCCTATTCACCGGCTTGATGAACGTCCGACGCGTCAGGCGGTTATTGCTGATATCACCTGTGATTGCGATGGTAAAATCGACCGCTTCATTGGTGACCCGGAGCCGACCAGCACTTTACCTTTGCACAAGTTGAATGCAGGTGAGGAGTATTATCTGGGCGTGTTTTTGGTGGGTGCTTATCAGGAAACGCTAGGTGATCTGCATAACCTGTTTGGTGATACCAACGTTGTCAGTGTCAGGCTGGATAATGACGGTGGATTTGAGTTCGTTAAAGAAATTCACGGTGATACCATCGCCGATGTATTGAGCTACGTTGAATTCAACCCTAAAGATATTCAGCTACGCTACCGTAACAACGCCGAGCGTGCTGTGCGTGAAGGGCGGATTACTGCCCGTGAACGTCAGCAAATGATCAATACCTTCAATACCAGCCTGCAAGGCTATACCTACTATGAAAAAGAGAGCTGAAACAGAGAGTTAACAAGAAAGAGAATAGTACCACCGGGCCTGCCTGTATGTTGCGGAACAGACCCGGTGGTTTGAATTTTCCCGCACGACTGCATGCATGCAGGGATAGAGCAACGCAGGAGCAGTTACCGAGTAGATCAGTGTTAAGTTCGACAGACTTCAATATTTAATGCACATATTTTTGTCACGTTAATCTCCGCTACATCTTTCTTATCTATAGTGTCATGTGAAATTATACAGCTTGTTTAAATTTTCATAGGGAATCGTCATGTCAAATAATACCTTTAAGTACCTTGATAGAGCATTATCTCAGGTTCGTGACCTGGGCCTGATGCCTGAAAAAGTTGATGAGGCTCCAGTGGTCGCTTTGATTGAGCGCCTATCTGATATTGATGAATCCAAAACATTGGCAATTGCCCGGACATTGACGCAAGCGTCTGTTTTTAACGAAATTGTGCGTGAACAAGTGTCTCAGATGAAAATTGGTGAGCGCTATGCTGAGATCACTGAAGCCTTCAACAGCATTCGTGATGATGCGAAAAAAATGGTTGCGCAGGTTGAAGATGGCAAGGTCGATACCTTTGAGCGTGCCAGCAATATGTGGATGAAAGTAACGCGTGGTGATATCGCCAGCCGTTTTGACAAGATTAAAGATACCTATCTGGAAGTCGCACGTGATTCAAAAGACCAGATTGAACGCGAACAAGTGATCTTGAATGCCTACCAGGATTTTCGTGGCGCGATCAAAGAGTCCGAGATTTATGCGCTTGATCTATTAAAGCAAACAGAAGCGCTGTGGAATAGTGCAAAACAGGCACTGGAACAGGCGGGTAAAGCGGTTGAACAATTTAGCGGTGATGATCTTTCAGCGCGTGCTGTACTAGAGCTGGCGCGAGATGAGAGTATGCGCAACCTGCAGTTTGCTGAAGACCGTTATCAGGTGGCCAAAGACTTGTCGGATAACCTGACGGTCAGTTACAACACCTCTGAAGTTATTATGATGCGTTTAATGCAAACCAATAGCGCTAAAGATCGTGTTTATAAGCAATCGATCACCTTTTTTGGCACTAATGAGTCGGTATTTACCGCCTTAACCGCTTCTTATACGGGCATGTTTGGCTTGCACGAAAGTACTCAAACACTCAATGCCATGAAAGATGGCATATCTGATAGTCTGGAAGATCTGGCTTCTATCGGTGGCAAAGTGCAGGAAGCAGCGATTAAAGCAGGTTACGGTCCGACAATTCGTGCAGAATCCGTCAAAAAGCTGGTTGATTCCGTCGTGAATTTCCAGGAACGCTCACGTGAAATTATCGAAGAGATGCGTGTCCTTTCGACTAAAAACGCTGAAGAGATTCGCGATTCAGTAGAAGACGGCAAACAGCGTTTAGCCCGGGTTATTCAGCGCGGCGGGTCTTTACCATTACCGGATTTATCACGGACTAAGGGTTAATACACGCAACATAAGTGCAGCAGATCTCGTAAACCTGCACAGAGATATGTGTGGCCAGTAGTGAAAAAAGCAGCGTCTGAGACTATTTCGTAAGACATAGTTGTAAAACTAGCGAGTGAATAATGGAAAATACTAATTCGGCTGACACGCCAGATAGCCAGCCCGAAACCAAAGCCCCCAGAGCTAAACTGGAAGATATCATGGCGGCAATGGATGTGGTGGATACACTGCGTCACCGTGAAGGTATGGTCGAACGTGAGCTGGATGCTGACAGCCGGCGCGAACGGCTATTAGAGCGCTTGCGCGACATGTATGCGGATCAAGGGCTGGACGTTCCGGATCATATTCTGGAAGAGGGCATCAAGGCGCTGGATGAAGACCGTTTTAAGTATTATCCAACCAAGAAGAACTTTTCGACGCTACTGGCGAACATCTATGTCAGCCGCAAGAAATGGGGAGTCCCGCTGGCCGTTGTGCTGCTGGCGGTGACTGTTCTTTATGGCGGTAACTACTTTCTGAACGAAAGGCCGCAGCAGCTTGCCATTGCGGCGTTACCTACAACTCTGCAACAAACCTATACAGAAATTAAAGCGCTGGCCAAGCAACCTGACATCGCGGAGCAAGCCAAAGAGTTGCAAAGCTCTGCCGCAGCCGCTTTACAGAATAATAAACCTGTGGTTGCCCAGTCCTTATTGGATGAGATGCAAGACATGCTTGCCCGGCTGCGGGTGAATTATAAAATCCGTATCGTCTCTCGTCCGGGCGAACAGTCTGGTGTTTGGCGTATTCCGGATGTGAATACCAATGCGCGTAACTACTACCTGATTGTCGAAGCGATAGACGCCCGTAACAGGGTGCTGACCTTGCCGGTGATGAGCGAAGAGTCAGGTAAACGCAGCGACGTGGATAAGTGGGGTATACGCGTGGATATGCAAACGTTTAACGCCGTGGCCGCCGATAAGCGTGATGATGGCATTATTCAGGGCAATATAGTGGGCGAAAAGCCGGCTGGTTATCTGTTGCCTCGCTATAACATCTCTATCAAAGATGGCGGCACCATTACTCAATGGTAAGTTACGCAATGGTAAGCATGGCCAGTGGAAGATCCGCATCGCTGTTATTCACGATGAGATCTTTCTCGCAATATATTAAAAGAGGGATGTAGGATGTGGAGTGGTTCAACAGCCTTAAGCAATATCGACGGTGCCTTGAAAACGGTGCGCGATGATATTGATCGTCTTGATCAGGACTTGACGCGGCTCACAGAGAATCTGACTGATAATCTGCGTCAGCAGGGAAAAGTGATTAATGAGATTGCCCGGGTTCGTTTGCAAGAGATCGATACGGGGCAGTTGCGGGAGGCGTTGACGGCGGCGGATCGTGATGCAAAAAATATTTTGCAGGAAAGGGCGCAGTACATTCAGCAGATTGAGGCAGAGATCTCTGACCTGAAGCGGCAGCTTGAGTCTCGTGAAAAAGAGCGCGCAGCCTTATTGCAGATCGCCAATGCTATCTCTCAGGAGTTAACCGATAACGAAACCAGCATTCAGACCAAGCTGCGTCAGGATACGGCCTATCTGGCACAATTTGAACGTGCCAGCAAAGCAGAATCCATTGCAGAAGAAGCGCTACACAAAAGCCAGCGGGCTCAGGCGGATATGGATATCAAGGATGAGCCTTATCAACAAGATAAACTCTTTATGTATTTGTGGGGACGGCATTACGCAACCCCCGACTATGAAGGCGGTATATTGACGCGGGCACTCGATAAGTGGGTGGCCGGTTTGATTAAATATGAGCGCAACCGTCTCAATTACTGGAATTTGCAGGAGATCCCTAAAAGGTTAGCGGCACATGCAGCCCGAGTGCAGTCAGAAGCCGAAGGCGAATTTGTTAAATTACAAACCTTAGAGAAACAAGCGCTGGCCGATGCCGGTGTGCCTGCCATTGAAGAACGATTAGATGAGGCGCGGCATAAGCTGGATACGCAGGATGACCAGATTGAAGCGTTAGAAAATAGCCTGATTGAGACTATCGAAAAACGCGCGGTATTTGCTGCTGGTGCCGATGAGTATATGAAACGCAGTATTCAATGCTTAAGTGACGCGATGGCGCATAAAGATGCCTTCCAGATTGAGCGCTATGCGCGGGCCACGTTGTCGCCAGTCGATGATGAGCTGGTCAGGGAGCTAAAGCAGTTTCAGGATAATTACGAAGATAATGAGGATGATCTTGTTGATTTGCGGCGGGTACATTCTGCCAAAATTGCTAAGCTCAAAGAGTTGGAAAGCGTCAGGCATAACTTCAAGAATAACCGTTTTGATGATGTCCGTTCCGGATTTGGTAATGAAGACTTAATCAAATCAGTCCTGGCTCAGTTCCTTCAGGGTGTTGTTGCTGGCACTGATGTGTGGCGGGTGATCAAACGCAATCAGCGTTATGACACGGGAGGTGCGCAACCTGATTTTGGCAGTGGCGGCATCAGCGGCCGATTGCCGGGAAGAAATACATCCAACAGTAACAGTACATTCCGCTGGCCAAGTACGCGCAGTGGTAGCGGCGGTTTCCGTATTCCCGGCAGTGGCCGAAGCAGCAAACGCAGTGGCGGCGGTGGAGGTGGAGGTGGAGGGTTCAGCACAGGCGGCGGTTTTTAGTTGTAATGAGGAAGTGTTCCGGTTGGTATTTGGAAAGATAGCCAGCGTTAAAAACCGGAGTGCCTGCTAGCGTTATCCGCTGTATGTGCACGGATTTCAGACGAGTAGAGGCGATATGCCTGCGTTTTGCCTACGGACAGTTATATCGAAGAGCTTATTTGTGAGCCGAAAACGACAATTTTATTCTTCTTCTCGTCAAAATACCCTTCATTCGCATTAAAAATTGTAACTCAAAGCGACATGTCGTAGTGATATTCGTTGTTTATAATCTCTTAAAATCTGCTTTATTCACCAATAATTAACTAAATTCTCTCATTTGTCGCTATTTTCAATAGTTTTGACTCCTTGTTTTTTCCTGTTTGCGACAGGTATGTTTTTTTGACATCTGAATGAAATGTAGTCAGAGTTGTTTTTAATTAAACGTTCAATTAATAAAAAATTGATAACAACGTATACTGTGTTCTGTCTGAATCGAAATACGCGAATAGAACAGCTCATCAGATATAAACAGGTAAATATTCGGTCAGGCAGTTGCAACCGGGTAGTCATGAAACGAAATAAGCAGGTACAGTCAGATGCAGCACACTCTTTATATAAATGGTCGATATCAGGATGCCACCTCAGGTGAAAGCTTTGTTACACGTAACCCCGCGACGGGTGAAGTGTTGGCTGACGTTCAGCAAGCGTCGCTGGCAGATGTTGATAAAGCAGTAGAGGCGGCGCAGGCAGGTTTTCTTGTTTGGTCGGCGATGAGTGGTGTTGAGCGAGGCCGTATTCTACTGCGTGCTGTGGCTATTTTACGTGAGCGTAATGATGAGCTCGCTATGTTAGAGGTTTTGGATACGGGTAAGCCTTTGCAGGAAGCGAACTGTGTTGATATTGCCACCGGCGCTGATGTTATCGAATATTATGCGGGCCTTGCTGCCACACTTCATGGTCAGCAGCAGGACTTAGGCGGTAATAATTTTTTCTACAGCCGTCGTGAACCATTAGGTATTTGTGCCGGTATAGGCGCATGGAACTATCCGATTCAAATTGCCATGTGGAAGTCGGGTCCTGCGCTGGCCGCGGGTAACTGCATGATCTTTAAACCTTCCGAAGAAACCCCGTTAAGTGTTTTAAAGCTGGCAGAGATCTTTACCGAAGCAGGGCTGCCTGATGGTGTATTTAATGTTGTGCAAGGTGATTATCGGGTGGGGCAGGCGCTTTCTCGCCACCCTCAAATAGCCAAGGTTTCCTTTACCGGTGAATGCGGTACGGGTAAGAAAGTAATGGCTGATGCGGCAGGCTCGCTGAAAGAAGTCACGATGGAGCTGGGCGGTAAATCACCTTTGCTGGTATTTGCCGATGCAGAATTAGACAACGCAGTATCCGGTGCATTATTAGCCAATTTTTATACGCAGGGCGAGGTCTGCACCAATGGCACGCGGGTGTTTGTACAGGACAGCATCTATGACGCGTTTGTCAGCAAAGTTGTTGAGCGTACTGAGCGCATGATCATTGGTGATCCGACTGATCTGAACACGCAAGTCGGCGCACTGATCTCTGAAGAGCATATGCATAAGGTACTCGGTTTTATCGATGCAGCAAAAGCGGCTGGCGCGCGCCTGGTATGTGGCGGTGAGCGAGTTGTAGAGGGTGGTTTAGCTAAGGGCTACTTCGTTAAACCTACCGTGTTTGCAGACTGTACGGATGACATGCCTAACGTGAAAGAGGAAATATTCGGGCCTGTGATGTCTATCTTGCGCTTCAGTGATGAAGAGGAAGTCATTCGTCGCGCTAATGACACCGAATATGGCTTAGCTGCCGGTGTATTCTCAACAAACTTTGCCCGGGCGCATCGTGTTATCGCCCGTCTTCAGGCAGGTATCTGCTGGATTAATACCTGGGGAGCATCGCCTGCAGAAATGCCGGTGGGCGGTTATAAACAGTCAGGTATTGGCCGTGAAAACGGTATTGAAACACTCAATCACTATACACAGATTAAAAGCGTTTATGTTGAGTTGGGTGATGTCGATTGCCCCTATAAGTAATGCCTGATAACCAGCCTGTCTGACCGGCACTTAATATGCGTAAAACCAGCGACCTGAGGAATGAAATTTAGTATGACCACTGATACACGATATGACTACATCATTGTTGGCGCAGGCTCCGCCGGTTGCGTACTGGCTAACCGACTAACAGAAGATGGACAGCACAATGTGCTATTGCTGGAAGCCGGAGGCACAGATAAAAGTATCTTTATTCAGATGCCGACGGCGTTGTCTTATCCGATGAATACCGCCAGGTATGCATGGCAATTTCATACGGAAGGAGAGCCTTATCTGGATGGTCGCTCGATGCATTGTCCACGCGGAAAAGTGCTGGGCGGTAGTTCTTCGATCAATGGTATGGTGTATGTCCGTGGGCATGCGTGTGACTTTGATGAGTGGAGCGAAAAGGGTGCCGTTGGATGGGGATATCAGCAGTGTTTGCCTTACTTCAAGAAAGCCGAAACATGGGTGAAAGGCAGTGATGACTATCGTGGCGGAAATGGCCCTTTATTTACCTGTAATGGTAACGACATGAAGCTGAACCCGCTTTATCAGGCATTTATTGATGCGGGTGAAGATGCGGGTTATCCGACCACTGACGATTACAACGGTTACCGTCAGGAAGGTTTTGGCGCAATGCATATGACAGTGAAAGCAGGGGTGCGTGCATCCACGTCAAATGCGTATCTGCGTGAGGCGATGAAACGGCCTAACCTGACACTGATAAGCGGTGTGCTGACACGTAAAGTCATCATGGATGGCAAGCGCGCGGTGGGTATCGAGTATGAAAAAATAGGCTCTGAGAAAAGCGGACGTGTCATTCATGCGACGGCAAATAAAGAGGTTATTTTAGCGGCGGGCTCTATCGGTTCACCGCATCTGTTACAGCTATCAGGCGTGGGCCCTGCGACAGTACTGGAAGAGGCCGGCGTTGAACTTGTGCATGACTTGCCGGGTGTGGGTGAGAACCTGCAGGATCATTTAGAGGTTTATTTTCAATATCACTGTAAGCAACCCATCACTTTGAATGGCAAGTTAAATCTTGTCAGCAAAGGCTTGATCGGTGCCCGCTGGATGTTGTTGAAAGATGGTTTGGGGGCGACTAATCATTTTGAATCCTGCGGTTTTATCAGATCCCGTGAGGGCTTGAAATGGCCCAATATACAGTACCATTTTTTACCGGCCGCGATGCGCTATGATGGTGGTAAGGCAATCGACGGGCACGGATTTCAGGTGCATGTGGGGCCCAATAAACCCCAGAGCCGTGGTCGGGTGTGGATTACATCAGCCGACCCGAAAGCTAAGCCAAGTATTCTGTTTAACTACATTAGCACTGATCAGGATAGACAAGACTGGCGTGACTGTATCCGATTAACGCGTGAAATATTGAAGCAGCCGGCTCTGGATCCCTTTCGCGGCGATGAAATTCAGCCAGGAGAGCAGGTGGTTAACGATAAAGAGGTTGATCGCTGGGTGCGAGAAAATGTTGAAAGTGCTTACCACCCTTCGTGTACCTGCAAAATGGGTGCGGATGAGGACTCTATGGCGGTATTAGATACGCAGTGTCGGGTAAGAGGAATCGAAGCGTTACGCGTCGTCGACTCTTCGATTTTCCCGACGATTCCAAACGGCAACCTGAATGCCCCCACCATCATGGTGGCAGAAAAAGCGGCGGATATGATTCTGGGTAAACAGCCGCTAGCCGATGCCGGCGTTGAGGTCTGGATTGATCCGGATTGGCAGCAGCGACAGCGTTTAGGTAGCCCTAAGCGTGCGGTTAAATAGCCCTAAGCGTTCGGGTAAATAAGTGCCCCTAAGCGTGCGGTTAAATAGCCCAAAGCGTTCGGGTAAATAAGTGCCCCTAAGCGTGTGGTTAATTAAAAAAATTATTGAAAATCAGTAAACGTAAGAGAATTTAAAACTAAAATAAGGTGAATACTCATGACAACTCGAAACAACAGAACTGGCCGTAAACATAATCTAATGCGTGGCGTAGCAGTAGCGATGGGCTTGTCCGCATCACTGGCATTTGCTGGCCAATGTGACACGGTGCGTTTCTCCGATGTGGGTTGGACTGATATCACGGCAACCACGGCAATAACCAGTGAGGTAGTCGAAGCGCTGGGTTATGAAACAACGACTCAGTTATTATCTGTGCCGGTGACTTACACCTCTCTCGCCAATGCCGATATCGACGTATTTCTGGGTAACTGGATGCCTACGATGGAAGCGGATATTGCTAAATACCGTGAAGAAGGCAGCGTTGAAACTGTTCGCGCTAACCTTGAAGGCGCCAAATACACCCTGGCAGTTCCTAAGTATGTGTATGACGCGGGTGTAAAAAGCTTTGCGGATATCGCTAAATTCAAAGATAAGTTTAAAGGTCGCCTATACGGTATTGAGCCAGGCAATGATGGCAACCGTCTGATGCAGGATATGATCGACAAAGATGCTTTTGGCCTGAAGGGATTTAAGCTGGTTGAATCGAGTGAAGCCGGCATGGTTTCACAGGTGTCACGCTTAGCCAAACGTGAGCAGTGGATTGTCTTTCTGGGGTGGGCGCCGCATCCGATGAATGCCAATATCGAGATGGAATACCTGCAAGGGGGTGATGACTTCTTTGGTCCTGACTACGGCGGTGCCAACGTTTATACCAATGTACGTAAAAACTACCGTCAGGAATGTCCGAATGTAGGGCGTTTGTTAGAGAACTTGTCTTTTACGCTCAAAATGGAAAACGAAGTGATGGGCGCCATTCTTGATGATGGCAAAAGTCCTAAAGCGGCTGCCACAGCATGGCTGAAGTCTAACCCTGAAACGTTAAATGCCTGGTTAGATGGCGTGACAACCAAAGATGGTGGCGATGGCTTGGCCGCTGTACGTAAACGTTTAGATTTCTGATCGCGTGTTTCTCTGTTGTCGGCGCAGTACATTAAGCGCCCGGCAACAGATCTCCTCTGTTTTATGAAGTACCGCTTCGCTCTACTTAGTGGTGATGACATCGTTTATTTATAAAAAGGCAAACTCATGAATTGGATTACTGAAAACAAAATTCCGCTAGGAAGCTGGATGGAGGCGTTTGTTGACTGGCTGACGTTTAATGCAGCGGGTTTTTTCGATGCCATTTCCATTTCTTTGGAATGGATGATTATCTCTATGGTTGATATTTTCCAGTGGTTTCCCCCCTTTGTACCAATGGCTATGACGGCTGCAATTGCCTGGTGGTTGCATCGCAGTATTCCGTTGGTGATCTTTGTGGTTACAGCGTTGCTATTGATTCTTAATCTTGGCTATTGGCAGGAGATGCTGGAGACTTTTGTGCTGGTAATAGCAGCGACGACACTGTCGGTTGCTATGGGCATTCCTATTGGAATTTTGGCGGCGCATAAGCCTTGGGTATACACTATTTTGCGGCCGATTCTTGATCTGATGCAGACCATTCCTACCTTTGTGTACCTTATTCCGACACTTGTCTTGTTTGGCCTGGGGGTTGTTCCTGGGTTGATATCAACGATCATATTTGCGGTAGCGGCTCCCATCCGTTTGACCTATCTCGGTATTAGCCGTGTACCTGAGGATCTTATAGAGGCCGGTAGGGCATTTGGGGCTACACCGTTCAAGCTGCTTTATAAAGTTGAGTTACCTGCTGCGATGCCAAATATTATGGCCGGTGTGACTCAATGCATCATGTTATCTCTTTCCATGGTCGTCATAGCGGCGCTGGTGGGTGCAGACGGTTTAGGTAAGCCGGTTATTCGAGCATTGAATACGGTCAATATTTCTCAGGGTTTTGAGGCGGGGCTGGCCATCGTGCTGGTGGCTATTATTCTGGATCGAATTTGCAAAGCGCCTGGCGCTAAAGAGGAAGGTTAATCATGGCGGCAATTAGTATTCGAAATGTAGATGTCGTGTTTGGTGAGAATATTGAGCAGAGTCTGGCGTTACTTGATCAGGGTAGTAGCCGGCAGGAAATCATCGAAACTACCGGCGATGTTGTGGGCGTAGCTAATGCGTCTATTGAAGTGCAGGAAGGTGAAATCTGCGTATTAATGGGGCTGTCTGGCTCGGGTAAATCAAGCCTGTTACGTGCGGTTAACGGCTTAAACGCAGTGAGCCGTGGAGAGTTATTAGTACAGGATGGCGACCAAATGGTGGATATCGCGACCTGTGATGCCAGCACATTGTTGCATATGCGTACCAGCAAGATTTCCATGGTGTTTCAGAAATTTGCATTAATGCCGTGGATGAGCGTGGTTGATAACGTAGCATTTGGCCTGGACATGAAGGGCATGGGTAAAAAGGAGCGCCGTGCCAAAGCGATGGAAAAGCTGGAGATGGTTGGCTTGTCTGAATGGAAGGACAAGTTCCCGCATGAACTGTCGGGTGGTATGCAGCAGCGTGTCGGTCTTGCGCGCGCGTTCGCCATGGACAGTGATATATTGCTGATGGATGAGCCTTTTTCTGCACTTGATCCGTTGATTCGCAGTCAGTTACAGGATGAATTAATTGAGCTTCAGCAGCGCCTGAATAAAACCATTTTGTTTGTCAGTCATGACTTGGACGAAGCACTTAAAATCGGTACTCATATAGCGATTATGGAATCCGCCAAAATCATTCAGCACGGCAAACCAGAAGATATTGTTCTTAATCCTAAGACCCCTTATGTGGCTGATTTTGTTGCACATACTAATCCTTTGAATGTTTTGTGCGGACGTTCACTGATGACGCTCGTCAGTGACTTGCCGCTAGATAATGGCGAATGCGTGCTAAACCCGCATGACAACACAGTCGTTAATGTGAATGCAGAAGGCGTGATTACGACTGCCAGTCGTCAGGGGGAGGCGCTGCCACTGCATCATTGGAGTGAGGGCGAGGATATCGACCGGATGGCAGAGGGCTTGCTGGTGATCACTTCGCCGGATGTGCCAATGCGTTCTGCGATTGAAATTCGATATAAAACAGGCTTGCCATTACTGCTGGAAGAAAACGGGCGCTTGGTTGGAATCTTGTCAGACAAAGATTTTTATCATGCGTTACTAGGCAAGCACTTTACGCTTGATGCGGCGTAAAATTAACAATTGATAATTCTTTTGAGTATCGGTTTAACCTTTAATTAAAAAGGTCAGAGTAGAGCCGGGTGTTAGCCTGGCTCTTATTCAATGGGCTTTTGCTGACAGATCTATTTTTGGATTAATTGTTGCTAGATCTGTGCCTGGCAATAACGTCGGCAGGCAATTGTTGCTCCAGATAATCGATAATCAGGCGTTGCGCTAAATCGCTGTCAATGCCTGTGGGTGTTAATGCGCCTCTAAGCCAGATGCCATCAATAAGCGCGGCGATACTCTGCGCTACAAACAGCGCTCTGTCTGCGGGTAATACCTGTTTTAGTTCGAGCACCAGGTGCGACAGGAGCCTTTTTTCATTAACCCGCTGTAAACGATAGAGCGCGGGATCATGCATCGCTAAAGACCAGAACGCCAGCCAGGTTTTAACAACTTTGGATTCTAGCTGTCGCGGGTCAAAGTTCCCGCCAACAATGGCCTTAATACGACCAACAACATCATCTTGCGGGACCTCTTGCAGGCGGATCTTAACGCCGTTGGACAGCTGCTGTAATACCGAGCGCATCGTCGCTTCCAGCAAGCCATTCTTGCCGCCGAAGTAATGATTAATAATCGCCGGAGACACACCTGCATAACTGCTGATCATCGCGACACTGGCTTTATGCAACCCGACAGAGTTGATAGCTTCCATTGTGGCGTTAATTAACTGTGGCTTTCTTATTTCAGGCATTCCAACTTTTGGCATTAGGATCTTACTCGCATAATCGTGGAGGGGAATTTGCCTTTCACGTGGCCTGCTGTCAAGTCAGATCTCCAAGGTCGTCAAGACAGAGTCCGGGATCGGCATTTTTCATATTTTTATTCTTCAGTTGTTTGAAATGTAAATGTTTTTTTCTAATCCTTTAGTTCGGCTTTGTCGAGTATCTCTTTGTTGCTCCTTTAATTATGCATACATATTGTTTGTATACGCTCTGTAAAGTGGTTATTTTAGATAATGAGTTATTTTTGAGTTATTTTTGAGTTTGAGTTTGGTGAGCCGTTGCATTTGTCGAAATAAGGGTGTTTGAAAGTTTTAATATTCTTGAAGTAAAAGGCTTCATGTATGCCACTAGGTTTCTAATGTTAGCCATGGGCCTGATCGGTGCTACTAAAATAATTTTAAAGGATAATAAACGATGAGATTAAAAGCAGTAGTGAGCGCCCGTGCAGGTGTTTTTTGTTTATTACTGGCAACATCCGTTTGCCAGGCAGACGACTTGTTAGGGCTTTATGACGCTGCTCTTAAGGCCGACCCTCAGTTTCAAGGTGCGATATTTGATCACGCAGCCGGAGCAGAGGTAGTCACGCAAGCATGGGCGGGTTACCGGCCAACTATCAATTTTGAATACGATAAGGTTGATAATACTCAGGATGTTATCAGTAGTGTTAACCCGACATTTAATGGCTTGGGTAGCACATCTTTTCCCAGCAGTAGCTGGGCGCTGACTTTTACTCAACCTATTTTCCGTTATGCGAACTACCAACGTATCGGACAAGCGAAAGAAGAGTTAAAGCAAGCCGATGCTCAACTGATTCAGTCACAACAGGCACTGATGCTACGTCTTTCTGAAGCTTATCTTACGGCATTGGCGGCAGAAGATGAGTTAGGTTTTCTGCGGGCTGAACGTTCGGCTGCTGAGCAGCAGTTAAAATTAGCTTTTGGTCGTGAAGCTGCGGCAATCGGGCGTTCAGTTGATCGCTACGATGCTGAGGCGCGTCTGGCCTCGGTTGAAGCTGACTATGCTTTCGCAGAGGTATCATTGCGCGACGCTTATGAGGCTTTGTATGAAATAGTCGGGACTGATCCGGCGTCTCTTGCCACATTAAAAGGAGACGTGGAGCTAAAACAACCTGAACCCGCTGATGATCAATACTGGATCAAAGCGGCCATGCAAAATAATCCGGCACTCGTGGTACAGCGTCATGCAGTGGATGTAGCGCGCCGTGAAATTGCTCTCCAAAATGGAGGCCACTTTCCAACATTAGACGCGGTTTTACGTAAAAGTAATCAGTTTACAGAAAGTACGCTGGCCGGGGGGGGGAGTGAAGTTGAGACGCAGGAAATAATGCTGCGTTTAAGTGTGCCTATCTATGCAGGTGGTTCAGTCAGTTCGAAAAAGAGAGAGTCAGTGGCTCTGTATAAAAGTGCAGAGCAAGACCTGACTCGTATCCTGAGAGAATCGCGTCGTCAATCCAAAGATGCTTATTGGGGCGTCGTGAATGCAGTTAAGCGAGTCGGTGCACTTAATAAAGCCTTAAGTGCACAAGAGGCTACGCTGAGTTTGCGACGCGCTGCCTATAAATCACGTTTGGATACAGCTATCAGTGTGCTGGATGCTGAGCGCGACCTTTATTCGGTGAAGCGCGATTTGGCGCAGGCTAAATATGATTACTTGCTCAATAGTCTGCGCCTTAAAGCGCTGGTGGGTGTCCTGACAAAAGATGATTTGGGATTTGTTAATAACTGGTTACAAAAAAGCTAATTAACATTGGATGTTTTTGCCCGTTGTTCCGGTAAGAGCATAGCATTGGTTTGATAACGCGGGGGCGTTGCTATGAGTAATTATTTTTACCGGGGCAAAAAAGCTCAGAAAGCTAAAAAAGCGGCAAAGAAAAAACAGAATCTACAATTTGAAGCCCTTGAAAACAGAGTGCTGCTGTCGGCGGATCTGGGTATCTCAGCTACCGATCTGGAACAGCAGGACGAATCACTTAACACTGAAGTGATTGAGTCTGAAATGCAATTGGCTGGCTTTGACAGTAGTGAGTTTGAGCCGCAGACCATTGCAGTAGATGATAGCCTTACGCGTCTGCTTCCGCAGCTAAGCGAAGATACGTCAGTCGCTATAGAGGCGGCCTCTGTCGACGCTTCAGATATTAACGAGGCTGACATTCAGGCGGCACAGGTAACCGAAGAAAATGCAGAAGAAGTGGTAACAGAAGCGCAATTGCAGACGGCCGCTGAAATGTATTATTTCGAACAGGCGATGGCGACAGATATCATAATTCTTGATTCCAGCATCCCCCAGCTGAAATCCGTCATCAATGAGCTGTTCAGCTCTAAGGCTCCCGATCTTGCTACCACCTTTAACTCCGTGCGCACTCAAACGGCGGAGCTCTATTCAGCACCTGACATAAGCGCTGAAACTGAACAACTTGAAACTGATATGGCTGAAAAGCTCGTCGGAGTCACGTTGCAGCAACAGTTGGCATTAAATGCTGATCGTGAAATAAAAGTATTTGTGCTGGATAGCCAGCAAGATGGCGTAGAACAGATCAGTAGTATTCTTGATTATTTTCAGAATGTAGCGGCTATACATCTGTTAAGTCACGGCTCTGCCGGCGCTTTGTTTCTTGGTAATGCCAAGCTTACCTCGCAGCAGTTAAAAACAAACCAGCAGCAACTGAAACGCTGGGGCAGTGCTCTGTCAGAAGATGGCGATCTGTTGCTTTATGGTTGTGATGTGGCTGATGGGGATCTGGGCCTTGAGTTTATTGAACAATTAGCCGCACTGACCGGTGCGGATGTAGCTGCCTCGGATGATGATACCGGTAATGTGGAGGGTGCTGACTGGGATCTGGAGCAAGCAGTAGGTCAAATTGAAGCGATGTCTTATGTAAGCGCTGCCATGCGGGGGTCCTTGGCTGTTGTAAACTTAGAGACAGATACAGGTTCAGTTGCAACCTTTACTATTGGGGCTGTAGCCACGAGCTCAGTCGCTGTGACTGTTACTGGAGCGAGTGCTGAAAAAGCTGATTTGAATGGTTCTAACACGGGCGTTACAGAGATTTGGGGTAAACGAAATCAGAGCAATACACTCGTCTCCTCAGGTAATGCTGCACTCACTTATTTTATTTTAAAAGACTCAATTGTCGTCTACAAAGGCGCTAATAAGGTTCTTACCGCCCACCATATTGAAAACATTACCGGGGGCAGTGGAGATGACATCTTTGTCTTTGGAAAGGACGCTAAGTTAGCGGGTTCACTTGATGCGGGCGGTGGAACTAATACACTGGCGTATTCCCTCCCTGTAGGTGTTACAGCCCCTCCTGGTTATGTCGCATATGATGAGAATGTCAATGTAGATCTCGCAGCGGGAACGGGTAAGACCAATGGTATCAAGAATATAACCCATGTGATTGGTGGAAGCCGTGGCGATACGTTTAATGCCGATGGCGCTGCAAATGAAATAACCGGTGGTGCCGGTAAAGATACCCTTAAAGGTAATGCGGGTGCTGACACCCTTGATGGTGGCGCGGGTAGTGATACGCTGATCGGTGGTGCCGACAGTGACACTCTGAAAGGTGGTGCCGGCGATGATACTTATGTTTTTGATGCTGGCTGGGGTGCCGACAAGATAACTGAAACGGCTCAGGCGGGTAATGATGCACTTGACCTTAAGGCGATTGATCAGGACATCAGCATTACTGTAAAAGATAGTTCGATAGCGGCTGGCGGAATCTCTGTTGATGCGACTGCTACGGATACCATAAGAGATGAAAACGCGGAAGGTGCAAAGTATATCGAACGCATCATCCTAGGTGATTTCGATAAAACCTACACGCTAGCGTTTGAAGATGACTGGGCTAAAGGTCTTCAGGGAAGTGGTGACAAGCG
>NZ_JBFIIH010000049.1:0-26284 GCF_041601355.1 Neptunomonas sp. | reverse complement strand
GTGATATGAAAGACTTTGCTGCGATGAACAAGGTGTGGGATGCCTGGATTGCTGATAAGCCAAAACCAGCCCGTGCTTGTGTTGAAGCGCATATGGCCAGGCCGAACATACTTGTGGAGTTGTGCGTAACTGCAGCACAGTAAACGGCAGGCACGGTCTCTGAAGGGAAGCGATTACCTCCTCAAGAGGATATGAGTCAGGTACATGCGGTGCTTGTAGACTGCAGTGTCGGTTTTTCTGTCGCATTGGTTCTTCAGACAAGTGTTTTTTCGGGCTGAGCTTGGTGAAAAAAAGCCTTGTATTGTCGCATATAGCGTTAATATATTGCTCTTTTTTGGTGTGATTTATAGATTCTTAAGAAAGTTTAATTTCTTTTAGAAAGCCTGTTGACATGAATCAATGTAGTAGAGTATTTTTTTTGGAAGCGCTTCCATTTATGTCTGTGAGTTAGCTGATTTGGCGCAATGGAACTATTCGCCGAACGCCATAATAAAAACTAGCAGAGAAGAAATTATGTCTTTAAAACCCCCTTTAATGGATTTGCCGATCCAGACATCCGTGGACGGATTCTATACTGGCTTTAACAAAAGTGTGGCCATCTATTCGAAAATTATCGTTTCGATCCTCGTGATCTGGGCTGTTGTATTCCCTGATCAGGCTAGCCGCATTCTGAATGTCATTAATAGCTTCATCCTTGCTAATACAGCATATTGGTATATCTATATCGTCGCATTGTTTCTTATCGTGTGCGCAGCCCTGGCGCTCATTCCCGCGTCGGGCCGCTTAAAGCTTGGAGTTGAAAGCGATGAACCTGAGTTTGGGGACTTTTCGTGGTTCGCAATGATGTTTGGAGCAGCTATCGGCGTTGGTATGCTGACCTGGGCTGTGGCTGAGCCTGTCTATCACTTTCAGAATAATCCCGATGTCATTGCCGGCTTGGCCGAAGGCGGGACGGCTGAAAACATCCGCAACGCCTACAAATGGTCAAATCTGCACTGGGGCTTCGGCGCTTGGGCGTGCTACGGTATTACCGGTATGGCGATGGCCTATTTCAGCTATCGGCGTGGATTGCCATTAACCGTACGATCATCGCTAACACCTATCTTCGGCAAGGCACTGTCTGGCACGCTTGGCAACGTTATCGATATTGTTGCCGTTGTGGCGACCATTCTAGGTGTCGCGCAGGCACTTGGCTTTGGTGTCGAGCAATTTGTAGCTGGGATGACTCGGATTGGTATCGACGGTCTTACCAGCGAGGAAGGCACCGCAAACACACTTGGCGTTTTGGTCGCGATTGTCATCATCATGACGGCCTCGACCATGTCGGCCTTGTCCGGTGTCGGTAAAGGGATCAAGATGCTGTCGAACATCAACATGTGCCTGTCTATCTTCCTGTTGGGCTTCTTCCTGATCTTTGGGTCCACTTTTTTTGGTTTGAATGCCTTGTTCTACGGCATCATCGACTATGTCATGTCGCTTCCGAAACTGATGTTTCAGGTCTTCCGCGCTGACGGTGTCGCAGACTCCATCGCTACAAAACAGGAAGGCTGGCAGGGAGCGTGGTCGGTATTTTACTGGGCGTGGTGGGTTGCGTTTGCACCCTTCGTGGGCATGTTTCTTGCGCGTATCTCAAAGGGTCGTACCATTCGAGAATTCGTTCTGGGTGCGATGGTCACCCCTGCGATCATGTGTTTTGTTTGGTTTAGCTTTGCGGGCGGAACAGCGATTGATCTCACGCTGAATGGTGACGCAGGGGATGCTATTTTTTCTAGCTCCGATGGCGATAAGATCTTCGCAATGGTCGTCCATATGTTGGGCGAGTACTGGGGGTGGGTAATGTCAGTTCTCATCGTAGTATTGTTACTCACTTATCTGGTGACGACAGCTGACTCTGCGGTTTTGATTGTCAACACCATTAACGCCGCCGGAGACGAAGGCCCTAAAGCGCGCCCGCACATCTACTTCTGGGGCATCGCCTTGGGTGCCGTTGTGGCCGGTCTATTGATTGCCGGGGGGCCAGGCGGAGGACTCAAAGCCATCCAGACGGCGATGGTCATCGGTGCTTTTCCATTCTCCATCGTCATGGTTCTGCAATGTGCTGCTTTGATCAAGGGTATCTGGCATGATACCCAACGAAGTGCCGCAGGAATCCAAAACTCGACCGATCTCGTTGAGGTTGCCATCCCCGTCGAGTGAGATTGACCGGGCGCCGTTCAAGGTGCCCGTTCATTGTGCTGCTCCGTGACTCAGAGTCGATAAGTGCTACAATCTTGTGCCGGTCACCTGTTGTAATATTATTTGCGATGCAGACTTTTTTTGCACAGTACAGCATCCGGCATAATGGTGCTAAACCAACCTCTGTTGCATTGATTTAGCTCGCCATAAACCCCAGCAACAGACGCTAGCTTTTTTACGGCGAATCATATGGCTGCTTTTCCGTTAGGCTGTTTTCACTTCTGGGATTTCACAGGCAGGACGGTCGCGGTATTTAAGAGGAGAGGGGGGGCGAGCAAGACTCCCGTACAATGAGTTCGGTCTCCAGGGGGCGGGGTACCGGCACGTCCTCACCCTTTAATTTGGAGAGTAGATATTTGGCTGCAAGCACGCCCATCTGTTGTTGAGGTGTTCTTACTGTCGTTAAGCGAGGACTTATGTTCGATGCTAGCCACATATCATCGAAACCAGTAATGGAGACCTGCCGGGGGATATCAATACCCAGATGTTTGCTTTCAAAAATAGCGCCGTAGGCAAAAGGTTCTGAGCCGCAGATCACAGCCGTAGGTGGTGCTGGCCGGGACATCAGTAGCCGGAACGCTTCTCGGCCCCGTTCAACGCCAAAAGGGCCTTCTATGAGATATTCACTCGGCAGGTGCAGTCCGCGTCGAGCCATGGCATCGCGAACACCCTGTAATCGGTCTCGTGCTCGGTCATTTTTTTTTACAAAACCAGAGATCATTGCGATTTTTTGATGCCCAAGATCTAATAAATATTCGGCAACACGGGCCGCGGCGATCTGGTTGTTAAACCCGATACAAGGGTGTTTCTGCTGGGGGTCTATCGTCCACGTCAATACATAAGGTATTTCTTTCGCTTCGAGTAACTGGTAAATAGCTTCATCACGAGAGTTTCCGATCAGAAACATGGCATCTACACCGTGAGACACCATCTGATTAATGTGTTCGCGCTCTTTTTCTGCATTGTAGTTATTCGAGGCCACTATCAAAGTGTAACCAGCCTTTGATATCTGATCCTGAAACACTTCGAGGGCAAGCCCAAAAAGGTTGTTGTCTAATGAGGGCACGATCGCGCCAATCAGGCGCGATCGTTTAGACGCAAGCGTTCGCGCTGCAGCATGTGGGACGTATTTCAGCAAACTGATCGCGTCAGATATCTTCTGTTTACTACGCTCGCTGACTAAATCTGGGTTGTTGAGGTAGCGTGATACCGTTACTGACGCTACGCCTGCAGTGCGCGCGACATCCTCCATGGTTGGACTACCCGCTTGAGTGTTGTGCGCTTTCATACTTATCTCAGTATTCCTTTAGTGCTTACAATTACTAAGCCGCAAGTTCCCATTGGAAGTAATATTTAATAAATAGAATCACCAATATAACATATTGGTGATGACTGAGAACTGAGGCAGTTGAAAATTAGTTGTAAAAAGGTATTGACTTGTTTCGCCTGTGAAAGTTAATCTGGATGAAATGGAAGCGCTTCCATTATTGATGGAAGTGCTTAATCAACATAATGATGCCGAGTGTGCCGCAAAGGCGATTAGCGCTAACGTTATCAGAATTAGGAGAGGTCGATATGAAATCCCATTACAGAGTCGTCGTGATCGGCGGAGGTATCGCAGGGTGCAGTACTCTATACCATCTAACCGAGGAGGGTTGGACTGACGTTGCGCTGATCGAACGTAATGAACTGACATCTGGTACTACCTGGCACTCAGCTGCGCAGGTGACAAATTTCGGTGCGTTGCAAACGATGGTCGGCCTGAAAAGCCACAGTATCAAGTTGTATAAAGAGTTAGCTGACGATCCTGATTACCCGATTAATTACCATCATGCCTCCGGGGGGATTCGTCTAGCATCTACTCAGGCGCACATGGATGGATACAAACACTTCATCTCCGTTGCAAAAGGCATGGGAGTCGATTTTGAACTGCTCGACGCCGCTGAATGTGCCAAACGCCATCCACTGATTGAAACTCATGAGCTGCTAGGAGGTCTCTGGGATCCTTTAGACGGTGATATCGATCCGGCTCAGCTTTGTCAAGCCTTGGCGCGACGTGCGCGTAAAGCGGGTGCTGAAATCTTTCGTAACAACCCGGTTGAAAATATTTATCAGAAGCCGAACGGCGAGTGGGTAGTTCAGACCAAAGATGGCGATGTTACTTGTGAGAAGATCGTTAACGCTGGCGGATATCGTGTTAACGAGATCGGTAAAATGATGGGTATCCAATACCCTGTTATCTCCATGGAACACATGTATTTCTTAACCGAATCGATACCTGAAATACAGGACTTTGGTAAGCGTGTTCCACTGCTGCGTGACCCTCTTGATGACTTCTATAGCCGCCAGGAGAAAGATGGTCTGCTGGTCGGAATCTACGAGCAACGCTGTAAAACCTGGGGTATGGATGGTATCGATCCTAACTTTGTCAATGCTCTGTGTCCGGATGACCTGGATCGCTGTCTAGATAATATGGAACGTGTATTTAAGCGGATGCCATGCCTTGAGAGAACAGGTATTCACAGCATCGTTAACGGCCCTATTACTTATACAATTGACGGTAATCCGCTGGTTGGTAAAACACCAGGGTTGGACAATGCTTACTCGATCATTGGTCTGCGGGCCGGTCTGGGTGAAGGTGGTGGGCACGGTAAAATTCTGGCTGAAATCATCGTTCATGGTGAGTCTGAGTGGGATACCTGGTGCCTTGATCCGGCGCGTTTCACCCGTCACGCGAATACAGAGCTTACTGCGCTAAAAGCGGTTGAGGACTATCAGAACGAATTCCGCTTCCATATGCCTCATGAATTCCGTCCAGCAGGCCGTTTGGCTAAAACAACACCGATCTATCCTGTGCTTAAAGCGCAGAATGCGGAGTTTGGTGTCGTTAATGGCTGGGAACGAACTATGTTCTTTAAACCAAGCGCTGATTTTGAATTCAAGCACAGCTTCAGCTTTACCGAGACTGACAAAATTGTTGCCGAAGAAGTTAAGGCCGTGCACGAGCGGGTTGGCCTGATGGAAGTGAGCGGATTTAACCGCTATGAAATTAAGGGACCTAAGGCAGCCGAATGGCTGGATAGCCTTATGTGCTCCAATGTGCCGAAAACAGTGGGTCGCGTAGGTCTGTGCTATTTCTTGACTGATAAAGGCAATGTTAAGGGTGAAGCAACACTGGCTAAACTGGCAAAAGATCGCTTCTGGTACGGTTCAGCTGCTGCGTCCGAATACCATGATATGGATTGGCTGCGCACTCATCTTCCGAAGGAAGGTGTTGAGATCGTCCCTATGACGAATTCCCACACTATTTTGGTGGTAGCGGGTCCTAAATCTCGTGACTTGCTGGCTAAGCTTTCTCCTCGTACCGATTGGTCAAAAGCAGCATTCCCTTGGCTAACGGCAAAGTCTGTCTTTATCGGTCATGCCGAAGCTCTGGCTATGCGTGTTAGTTTCAGTGGCGAATTGGGTTGGGAATTGCATGTGCCTAATGAGCAGCTCTTGCTGGTTCATACACTCCTCACTGAAGCTGGTACAGAGTTTGGCTTGGCACCTTTCGGTGGGATGGCCACAGAATCGATGCGTCTCGAGAAGAGTTACCGCCATTGGAAAGCTGACCTGATCACTGAATATGATCCCTTCGAGAGTTCACTAAATCGCTTTATCAAAATGGACAAGGAGAGCTTCCCAGGTAAAGACGCATTGCTGGCTAAGGCCGGACAGCCTGCTCGCAGACAGTTTGTAACTATGACGGTTGATTGTGAAACGGCTGCCGCTCATCCAGGTGATTCTATCTGCGTCGACGGTAAGGTCATCGGTACGGTGACTTCTGCTGGCTATGGTTACCGGGTTAATAAGAACATTGTGATGGGCTTTATTGATCCTGCTCATTCCCATGAAGGGGCTGAATGTGACGTCGAAATCATAGGGCAGGCTTATCCTGCGCGAGTGGTTGCTGAGTCTCTGTTCGATCCAGAAAATCTGTGTGTTAGGTCGTAAGCATAGGCTGCATTATTGACACAGTAATACTTGTAGAAGGTAAATGTTATGAAGAAAGTAAAGACCTTGAGCGCCGCTGTTGTATTGAGTTTAATCGGTGGTTTGACCCAGGCTGCTGATGTGGTTGTAGGCGTTCCTGCTTGGCCTTCGGCCGCTGCTACAGCATATATTCTGAAAGTGGTGATGGAGGATAATCTGGGGTTGGATGTTGCTATGCAAAGTGGATCCAACGCCGTTATTTTCGAAGCGATGGACCGGGGTTCTATAAACGTTCATCCAGAAGTGTGGTTGCCTAACCAGCAAAACTTGCATGATAAATATGTTAAACAGAATGGAACCGTCGTTCAGAACCCGAACGGTGTAGAAGCAGCGCAGGGAATCTGCGTCACTAAGGCGACATCTGAGAAGTACAATATCACGTCAATTTTTGATCTGTCAGACCCGGATAAGTCAGTACTTTTCGACACCGATGGAGATGGCATGGGTGAGATGTGGGTCGGCCAACCAGGCGCAGCATCGACTACGGTCGAGATCATTAAAGCCAAAAGCTATGGTTATGCTGAAACCATGAATTTGGTTGAGCTGGATACTCCGCTCAATTGGGCGGCACTGGATGCCGCAGTTAAGGCGGATAAGCCTTATGCTTTCTTCTGCTATACCCCGCATCACGTGTTTGCGACGCACGAGCTCGTTTTCTTGAAAGAACCGGCCCATAACGCAGAAACCTGGAAGGTGCTGCAACCAACCGATGATGCTGATTGGCTGGCTAAATCCAATGCTGATAGTGCATGGGCCAGTGCGAATCTCTATGTTCACTTCTCAAAATCTTTGGAAAAGGATCAGCCAGAAGCCGCGATCCTA
Source organism: Neptunomonas sp. (assembly GCF_041601355.1). Taxonomy (GTDB): domain Bacteria; phylum Pseudomonadota; class Gammaproteobacteria; order Pseudomonadales; family Balneatricaceae; genus Neptunomonas. The sequence goes on along the minus strand of NZ_JBFIIH010000049.1, from coordinate 19,192 downwards.
CTTAAAAACTTCAAGCTTAATTCTGACATAGTGGGTCAACTAAGTTATGGAATGGTGGTGGGTAAGAAGGATCCTGAGACGCTTGCAAAAGAGTGGGTTATTGAGCATAGCGACCTGGTCGAATCTTGGTTGGGTCAATAGTCAGGCCCGCCATCATTGAGTATTGATGTTGAGTGGATGATGGCCCCAGAGGTAGGTTCTGGGGCCATTTATAGAGTCACACAGCGATTATATTCCTGCAAAAACACTAAACAGCAGTGGAGAACCCAATATGGATACCGATGTTATTCAGTTAGAAGGGGTTTGGAAGATTTTTGGAAAAAAATCTGATCAGGCGATGCAGGCGGTAAATGAAGAGGGGCTGGACAAAGCCGCAGTACTGGAACGTTTTGGTTGTGTGGTGGGGATTGCTGATGTCTCCTTTACAGTGCCTCGAGGTGAGATTTTTTGCATCATGGGGCTTTCCGGAAGCGGTAAGTCGACACTGATTCGTCACTTGAATCGCCTGATTGAGCCCACTGCCGGTAACATAAAAGTACTTGGTCGGGATGTGTCTGCTCTGTCCCATAACGAGTTACGGGATATGCGTGCCAAACATATCGGCATGGTGTTCCAGCATATGGCGCTACTGCCACACCGGACAGTGTTGGATAATGTTGCCTTTCCGCTAGAGGTGCAGGGCGTTCCCAAATTCAAGCGGTGGGAAATCTCCCAACATGCACTGTCGTTGGTGAACCTCGATGGTTTTGAGGATCGTCTACCTAGTGAACTTTCTGGAGGCATGCAGCAGCGCGTCGGCTTGGCCAGGGCGTTGGCTAGTGATCCCGAAGTGTTGTTAATGGACGAACCTTTCAGCGCACTCGATCCGCTGATCCGTCGCGAGTTGCAAAATCAGTTCGTGACTCTGACCAAGACGCTGCAGAAAACCACCGTCTTTATTACACATGATCTTGATGAAGCGATCCGTATTGGCGACCGCATTGCGATCATGAAGGATGGCCTTTTGATTCAGGTCGGCACCCCGGAGCAAATCGTGATGAACCCGACTGATGATTATGTGGCTGATTTCGTCAAAGATATCTCCAATCTTAAATTGGTCTGCGCGCACTCGATCATGAAGGACATCAATGCTGATACGCTGAGTGCCGATATCAATCTGGCTGATGCCCCGCGCGCCGATGAGAACACCAATCTCGATAGCCTGATCGATATCGCCGTTACTTCGGAGTTACCGGTAATCATCACCAATTCGGCTGGGGAGGATATTGGTATTGTCAGTAAAGATATCCTACTGCAGGGAATTAAGGGGGAGGAGTAGCATGAACGATATGACTGAAACCACGGCGCAGAGTGAGCAGACGAAGTCGGTTCATCGTTTTGCAGAACGTCAGGGGCATTATTACAGCAAACAGTTCGAGAAGATTCAGTCCAGTAATAACCTCACTCTCACCTTTAATCTTAGTGCAGCACTATTTGGGCCACTCTGGGCCTCTGCACGTAACGTCTGGGGTTTCTTCTGGGCGAGCACTATCGCTACCTTGGTTGCACTGGTTCAGCTGGGTCGAGGGTTATGGGGTGAATTGGGCGCAGACGAGTTGGCACGGGCGGAACGCCTGGGCAATAAATCCCAGGAGATGGCGGCCAAGGCTCAGGCTGCCCTGGAAGCTGGCATCTCCAATGCCGAGGTCCTGCAGCGCAACGCTGATAACCTACAGCGAGCCGCAGATAAATTTCTTGCAGCCGCAGATACGGCTGCAGCGGGGGCTAATCAGTTGATGCTTTGGGGAGTGCTGTCGCTGATAGCTATTACGCTGATCCAGGGTTTTTTGGCCAATATATTTTATGAACAGAAGTATTGCCGTTGGCGCGCGGGTAGCACTGATACAAGTGGTTTTAGTCAGCAGAACCTGCTGGTGGGTGCGGTAATGTTAGCAGTGATGTTTCCGCTGACGCTATATCGCTTTACGGTTGCCAAGCCGGTTGAATGGTTGACTCAGTTTCCCGCTGATAAAGCAGTTTTCTCTGGAGCGGCTAGCTGGCTAGATGAAGGCTTTGACAATGTGGCCCTGAAGGGAGCTGGTTTTTTTGACGGCATCACTAGCACTATCCGCGTACTGCTGGATGGTCTGGAGGTGGTGCTGGTCGAGACACCTTGGCCGGTGATTGCGATGGTAATACTGGTGATAGCTTGGCGTATGGCAGGCCCGAGGGTGGCGATCTTTACCCTAGCCGCGTTGGCCTATCTGGCATTCTTGGGGTATTGGGAAAAGAGTATGGCCACGGTTGCGCTGCTGGGGGCTGCGGCCACTCTGTGTGTGTTGCTCGGCGTGCCGTTCGGGATCTTGTGCGCGAAGAGTCGCACCATCGATACCGCCGTCCGACCGGTATTGGATTTTATGCAGACCATGCCTGCATTCGTTTACCTGATACCGATTATTGCGTTTTTTGGTACAGGTAAGCCACCGGGTATTCTTGCTACGCTTATTTTTGGAATGCCGCCAGTGGTACGTTTGACGGCTCTGGGTATCAAGCAAGTTCCTGAGTCTATTGTAGAGGGTGCGCTAGCCTTTGGTTGTACACGCCGCAAACTGCTACTGGATGTGGAAATCCCCTTAGCCATGCCTAACATTATGGCTGGCGTCAACCAGACGATCTTGATGTGCCTCTCGATGGTGGTTATTGCTTCGTTGATTGGTGCTGAAGGTCTAGGTACAGATGTACTTCAGGCCTTGCAGTTCGCAGCTAAAGGGCAGGGTCTACTGGCCGGTTTAGCCATTCTGTTCTGTGCCATGATCATCGACCGGATAGTCCAGGGATGCTTTAAATCTTCTAATAGAGAATAGCGCGTGAGAGCTTTGGTCGGGGGGATTCACTGGCCAAAGCTTGAGATATATATATTTAGGTGAAGGTATCTTGACCGTTAATTTAGGCAACAACAAAGCAGAGAATACGAAATGAAGATATTAGTGATGGTAAAGCGGGTTTCGGATCCGAACGTATTAATTCGAGTTAATGCGGACAATAGTGATGTAGATCTGAACAATGTAAAAATGGCGATTAACCCATTTTGCGAGATTGCCATTGAAGAAGCCGTTCGTCTAAAAGAGGCTGGTGTCGCTACAGAGATTGTAGCGCTTGCTATCGGAGCATCTCAGTCACAAGAGCAGCTACGTACAGCTCTGGCGATAGGAGCCGACCGAGCACTGCTCATCGAGTCAGACACAGCGCTGGAGCCTTTAATAGTGTCAAAGTTGGCGGCAAAGGTGATTGAAGAAGAGCAGCCTGGATTGGTGCTTTTAGGAAAGCAGTCTATCGATACTGATAATGGTCAAACGGGACAGATGCTGGCATCAATTACCGGTTGGTCTCAGGGCACGTTCGTTTCTAAGTTGGAGGTTTGTGGCGACAAGATTAACCTTACTCGTGAAGTAGACAGTGGCTTGCAGTCAATAAGCCTGAATTTGCCATCGGTTATTACCTGTGATTTACGCCTTAACGAGCCTCGTTATGCTTCATTACCGAATATCATGAAGGCCAAACGTAAACCTTTAGTGACTAAAGCTGCAGAGGAGTATGGGCTAGACCTGACTCCACGGATAAAAACCCTCATGGTAGAAACGCCAGACGTACGCCAAGGCGGTGAAATTCTGAGCTCGGTTGAAGAGCTGGTAGAAAAACTGAAAACTGAAAAGGGGGTGATCTAAATGAGCATCTTGATAATTGCGGAGCATGACAACAGCAGTTTAAAGGAGATCACGCTGACCACGGTAACTGCCGCTGGTTTGATCGGTGGTGATATTGACATTTTGGTAGTGGGTGAGAATTGTGCAGGGGCCGCAGAATCGGCCGCAATGATCAGCGGTATTAACCGAGTAAGAGTTGCAGATAATGCGTGCTACAACGGTCAATTAGCGGAGAATGCAGCGGCTTTAATTCAGTCTCTAGCGAATGATTATAGCCATATAATGGCACCTTCTACGGCTAATGGTAAGAATGTTTTACCTCGGGTGGCTGCTGCCCTGGATGTGTCTCCTTTGTCAGATATTATCAGTGTCGAGAGTGCTGATACTTTTAAACGCGCCCTCTATGCTGGTAATGCGATAGCGACAGTGCAGTCGAGCGATAGTATTAAAGTTATGACCGTACGCGGGACCGCTTTTGGGCTTGCGGAGCAGAAGGGCAATGCGCCTGTAGAAGCTTTGACACAGGCAAATGATCTGGGACTCTCTGCTTTTGTCAGTGAAGATTTAGCAGTCTCTGAGAGACCAGAACTTACTTCCGCCAGCATCGTGATTTCTGGTGGCCGTGGCATGCAAAATGGCGAGAACTTTTCGATGTTGGAAAAGGTTGCAGATAAGTTAGGAGCGGCCGTTGGTGCTTCCCGAGCGGCAGTAGACGCTGGCTTCGTACCTAATGATATGCAGGTAGGACAGACAGGGAAAGTCGTTGCACCGGAGCTTTATATTGCGGTGGGTATATCTGGTGCGATTCAGCACTTAGCAGGCATGAAAGATTCGAAAGTAATTGTAGCGATCAATAAGGACCCAGATGCTCCTATTTTCCAAGTAGCTGATTATGGTTTGGTTGCTGATCTGTTTGATGCAGTTCCTGAATTAGAACAAGCACTGTAAACGATAAGGGTAACTAGTTTTCGATTGGGAGAGGAGATAAGTAATGCGGGAGTCGATGGAATTTGATGTCGTTATCGTTGGTGCAGGTCCTGCTGGTTTGTCCACGGCCTGCCGGCTTATGCAGCAGGCACAAAAAGCTGAACGGGAAATTACCATCTGCGTTGTGGAAAAAGGCTCCGAGGTAGGTGCTCATATTTTTTCCGGCGCCGTATTAGAGCCGCGTGCCCTAATTGAATTGTTTCCCGACTGGCAAGAGCGCGGGGCTCCGCTGAATACGCCAGTCACTAGTGACGAAATATACTTATTCCAGGATGCAGAACGGGCGAAGAAAATACCTAATAGCCTAGTGCCGAAGAGTATGCATAACGAGGGTAACTATGTTATCAGTCTCGGTAATTTATGTCGCTGGTTGGGTGAACAAGCTGAGGCCATGGGGATCGAGATTTTCCCAGGCTTTGCTGCCGCCGAGATCCTCTATAACGAGGACGGATCCGTGAAGGGAATAGCCACAGGTGATATGGGCATCGGCGTCGATGGGCAACCTAAGAGCGGCTATATGCTGGGCATGGAGCTGCACGCTAAGTACACGGTGTTTTCCGAGGGCTGTCGAGGCCATTTGGGTAAACAGTTGATCGATAAGTTCAATCTGGACGTTGATGCCGACGTCCAGCATTACGGTCTTGGAATCAAGGAAATCTGGGATATCGACCCTGATAAACATAAGCCTGGGTTAGTGGTTCATGGCGCTGGTTGGCCTTTGGAGAAGGGCACCAATGGTGGATCTTTCCTTTATCATGGAGAGAACAACCAAGTGGTGGTGGGGTTGGTTGTCGACCTGAGTTATTCCAATCCCTATACCAGCCCGTTCGATGAATTTCAGCGCATGAAGCATCATCCGGTGTTCAAACAGACGCTAGAGGGTGGTAAGCGTGTTGCTTATGGCGCAAGAGCCATCACTAAAGGGGGGCTGAATGCCTTACCGAAGATGTGCTTTCCTGGTGGTTTGTTGGTTGGCTGTGACGCCGGCACCCTCAATTTCGCTAAAATTAAGGGCACCCATACCGCTATGAAAAGTGGCATGCTGGCGGCAGAGGCGATTTTTGATGCGTTGTCAGCCGACAATCAGGGCGGCCAAGAGCTTAATTCATTCACTGAGGCGTTACAGCGCTCTTGGGTTTATGAAGAGCTACATCGTACCCGCAACTTTGGTCCGGCTATGCATAAGTTCGGTACCTTTTGGGGTGGTGCTTTCAACTACCTCGATCAGAACTGGTTTAAGGGTAAATTACCCTTCACCCTGCGGGACGATAAACCAGACTATGCTCAGTTAAAAGAAGCGTCACAGAGCAGGCCGATTGATTACCCTAAACCGGATGGAGTGATCAGTTTCGATAAACTCTCCTCGGTGTTTCTTTCAAGCACCAATCATGAAGAGGATCAGCCTTGCCACTTAACGTTGAAGGATGAAGGGGTTCCGGTTGAGATTAACTGGAAAGTCTACGGGGGGCCTGAAGCTCGTTTCTGCCCTGCGGGTGTCTACGAGTTTGTGGAGGATGCTGCACAGGCACAGCCACGATTACAGATAAACGCTCAGAATTGCCTGCACTGTAAAACCTGCGATATCAAAGATCCAACCCAGAACATCACTTGGGTGGTGCCTGAGGGAACCGGTGGGCCAAACTATCCGAATATGTGACGTGAATTGATATGAGTAGAAGATAGGTGATGGTATGAGATTAATAAGTTTCGCTGTCGATGAAACATTCTTTCTTGCAGATAGCATCCTCTATTTTTCTGCTTTATAGCGTTTTATCGGATTTGATTCCGCAGTAGTAGAAAACATTGGAGTCAGACATTTTGATGAGCTGCTGGATCAAATCATAGATAGTTATATTCAGTCTAGATTACCTCTGCTGCTATGGGCGACTCTGTTTGTTCGTCGTGGTGGAGATTTGGCTAGGTGTAATCAGTCCCGGCGCATCCGTCACGGCAAAAACCTGATAAACAGAAAAGTTATTTGTTTTGATCAGTACGGTTATAAAAATGAAAAATCGATAGACGGTGATTTTACCATTCAGCTTGGATTTTTTAAATGAGTCTATATGACTTGTCTAATATAAAAATAAGTTAAGTCCGCCTTGAGCCGGCCTTACTCAGTCACACAGTAAACTAAAAGGGTTGTTATCATGACAATAGAAAACTCAAAACCACATCAGTTTGTTTTTAAAACGACTTGCAAAGCTAGTAGCGGTATTGTCGCTGCAGTGACCTCTTTTCTTTCAGAACGAGGTTGTTATCTCAGTGAACTTTCGCAATTTGATGATCAGGATACCGACCGTTTCTTTATGCGTGCAGTCGGCTATATCGAATCAGGTGATAGTACACTGGCAGATCTCAAAGAAGAGTTTCCCGTTGTCGCTGAACGATTTGATATGGAGTGGAGTCTGGAACCGGCGTCCCGTCCTTGCAAAGTACTGATCATGGTCAGCAAGTTTGACCACTGCCTTGATGATCTTCTCTATCGCCTGCGTAAAGGTGAATTGAACATGGAGATCACCGCGATAGTGTCTAACCACAAAGATCTGAGACCGATGGCAGAGCGTGAAGGTATCCGCTTTGTCCATCTGCCGGTGACCAAAGAGAACAAATTAGCTCAGGAAGATGCTTTGATGGATATTGTTGAGGAAACCGGTTCCGAGCTGGTGGTGCTCGCCCGTTATATGCAGATCCTGAGCGATGGTCTGTGTAAGAAGCTCAGTGGTCGCGCGATTAATATCCATCACTCATTTCTTCCTGGTTTCAAGGGTGCAAAACCCTATCATCAGGCCCATACACGTGGTGTGAAACTGATCGGTGCCACGGCACATTACGTGACCTCTGATCTGGACGAAGGGCCGATTATTGAGCAGTCAGTCCAACCAGTAGATCATTCCTACAGTTCTGAAGCGCTGGTTGCTGTAGGCCGGGATACTGAAACGGTTGCCTTAGCCAGAGCAGTTAAGCTGCATTGCCAGCAACGGGTATTTATGGATGGCAATAAAACTGTGATTTTTAAGTAGGTATCCGCAATGACTAAGATAATTGATGGTAAAAAGCTGTCTGCTGCAGTGGTGGAATCGCTCGCAGAAGAGACCCGGGATTTTGCAGCAGAATTTGATCTGGTGCCGGGTTTAGCTGTTGTCCTGGTGGGTGAAGATCCAGCCAGTCAGGTATATGTGAGAAATAAGGTGCGACAGGCTACTGCCGCAGGAATGCGCTCAATTGAGCATCGCCTGCCCGCGGATGCCGCTCAGGAGCAGCTCAACAGCCTTATCGAAACACTAAATCAGGATCCGGAGATTCATGGGATTCTCGTGCAGTTGCCGCTACCTGCTCATTTAAGTGAACCGGAAATCATTCAGTTGATCGCTGCTGAGAAAGATGTCGATGGTTTCCATCCTCTGAATGTAGGAGCCCTTGCATCTGGCACTGGTGAATTGATTCCGTGCACCCCTTTGGGTTGCATGCTTATGCTGCAACAGGTTCATGGCGATCTGAGTGGTCTGCATGCTGTGGTTATCGGCCGTTCAAATATTGTCGGTAAACCGATGGCCCAACTATTGCTTCAGGCAAATTGCACAATAACAGTTGTGCATTCCCGAACCCGGGATATTGAAGCTGTATGTCGTGAAGCGGATATCGTGATTGCTGCAGTTGGACGGCCAGAAATGGTGAAGTCCTCTTGGATCAAGCCTGGCGCTACTGTCATTGATGTCGGCATTAACGCAGTGGAGAGGGAGGGTAAGCGAAAGTTGGTAGGTGATGTTGATTTTCAGTCAGTGTCGTCAGTGGCGGGCAGTATCTCGCCGGTTCCTGGTGGCGTTGGGCCAATGACCATTGCTTGCCTGTTGAAAAACACCCTGAAAGCGGCTCGTTTGCAACAGCCTCATTGAGCCTGAATCTCCGGTATCAACGGCAGAATGAAAGAGCCAGATGGATTTGATAAAAATGGAAGCGCTTTCATCTGGCGTTCTTGCAGCACGTCTTCTGCCTGCTGCTAATATATCGGCCTAAGACGGCGGAAGGTATCTTTCGAGTTGAAGTGCCTACTCATAATTTCAACTCTGCCGGCTTGAATGAGAAAGAGTGTGTGAGGAACGGTAAGACTCTATGTGGTACCGAAATGCTGTAATGGGCCGATATGGTTTATGTGTTTGAGCCCAAGCACGCCGACCGTATTAGAGAGTATGCAGGCGATGAATTTGAGTACAAGATTCAATGTCTTCATATCGAAGACATATACCAGTTTATGCAGCCTGAATTACTCAATGAGCTAGAACAGATACTTTAAGTAATCCGTAATTGCCATTGATTACACGGTTTAGTGTAGTCATCTTATTTTGTGTAACACATGTGTTATGCCTGCTGATGCCAGTAGGAATCTAAGGAGTTAAAGGTTTAACAATCGCCATTTATTTATTAATACCTTTAGTAAAATCATACTTGCTTTTTTTTCATGCCTTTACCCTATGGGGTTATATGCAACACCTCTAATTGATGAAACGTTCTTTTCGACAGAGGCCCTTAAACTAGTAAAAGCTTCTATTTCAGCTGAATCATTAATACTCATCCATGATGCCATCAGCTAAGTCATTTATCATTGCTCTGGTTGGTAAATTTCACAAGCCTGTACAGCTGATGCGAGCTTTATCAGAACATTCCTATCAGGAAACGTTTTTGACTTACCCACTTTTAACGCCAGATTCTTATCTACGGTGTCATATATAAGTGTATGGGTAATATCGGAAGGCGGCGTTAACCTAACATCACTTAGGTCCGCATTGTATTGCAGCGCAAAGTTTTTAAGATGGGCATCACCGTTTCCGGTCAGACAATTAAAAACGATGTATTTGTAAGCCAATTCAACTTGAGCCTTATCTTTTAGTGTATAGCGAGAGACTGCATCCATTAATGCCTCATATGAGCCACTGTATTTAGTATCAAAAGAGTCTCCTTTGAGCATAAGGGTCGTAAAATCTTAAAAGCCTATTTTTTTCACCCGCATCACTATTGGGGGAATAAGCAAATCAAGGGGAGGCTGCTGAGTGGCGAGGGCTTGATCACAGACACTGTGGCCTGCTGGACTTTCCATTGTTGCGGCTGAGGTTATTAATATCGGATCACTCAAGTATCTATACCTCTAAGCGTATTAAAGGAAGCGGCTTTTTAAGCCGCGCCCTTACATGTCGATGTCTGTTTCAAGCCTCAAGTTCTACTTAAGTTTACTGCGTAAATTTTGCGTTCCAGCTTGACCCTTTCCACAGCCATCTCCATTCAGGGCGAGCGATCTCACTGCTCTCCGCAACAAGTTGCTGCGTGGGATTCCGTCGTCGTTACCCTCCTAACGCACCCATACTTGCAATCGCAAGTATGGGTAAAGGTTTTGAGTGCAAGTATGTCTACAAAATACTGGTCGATTCATTTGTAGGCGATTAGCGAGAGGCGGCAAGCGTCTCTTGCAAAATAGCCAGAGCTTTGATTACCCCCGCGTGATGCTGTCGACGAGAGTGTACAGCTGTAAAGATTGGGTTAGATATGTTTGGAGCATCCTCGACAATTTTCAAGTTTTCCATGGTAACTTGTAGATCGTCGACTATGCGCATGGGGACATATGCGCTTCCACCTAGTCTGCGCAGAAAATCAACAGCGAGTCCTTCAAAACTTACGGTTAGAGGAGAACTGGAAAAAGTTGGTAAAAGTGCTTGGTGTCGTTGGCTAAAGTGCGAAGTGTAGTTCGTATTTATGTAGGTTTCCTTCGCAATTTGACTCAATGTGGAACTTTCAGTCGAAACCATGACAAAGTGCTCTTCATCGACCTGTTTAATGTCGAGGTCGGGTAAGTATTGCGGTGAATACAGCACTCCGATATCGATCGCTCCAAGCGATAGATCCTTAATAATCTGCATAGAATAGTCCGCATGTAGGTCTACGGCTGTACGACGATCCTGAGATCGGATCTTTGTCGCCCAGTCTACTAAGACGGGTCGCATTAAACTAAATTGTCCAGCCAAACGGAGCAGCTGATCTCGATTTCGATCTCTACTACCGCCAGTATCACGACGTGCCTGATCCCAGGTGGAGAGGAGAAGTCGGGCATGCGGTTCAAAACGAATACCTGCTGGTGTTGGCGTCGCGCCTGCGCGCCCCCTTTCAAACAATTGGGTGCCTACATCTGCCTCTAATGCCCGGATACGGCCGCTAATACTTGACTGGGATATATTCAAACGGTCGGCTGAGCGATTGAAGTTCCGGCTCTCGAAAATATCTAAAAATGTTGCGACGAGTTTAATATTCATTAATTGCGATTCCCTATCAATCATTAATTCCGATTAATAACCTATATACGATCGATTGTATTAACTGATTAGGTTAAATACAATTTATTTAAATTGATTTCAGAGGAACCGTAGATGCCATCCTTAATTAACCACCTTTTGTCCCACCGCAAGTCGGGCTTTGCATTGGATCGGGCGTTCTATACCGATCCCGAAATATACGCCCAGGATCTGGAGCATGTTTTCTATAAGGAATGGCTGTTTGTTGTTCCTGTATGTGAATTGTCAGACACTGGAAGCTACCGGACCTACAAAATAGGTGACTATCAGATTGTTGTTGTACGCGGTGCAGATAATGAAATTCGAGCTTTCCACAACACTTGTCGTCACCGGGGATCTATTATTTGCAAAGCTGAAAAAGGAAATGCACCAAAACTCGTTTGCCCTTATCACCAATGGACCTACGACCTCGATGGGTCTTTGCTATGGGCACGTGATATGGAGCCTGATTTTGTTCCACAGGATCACGGATTAAAATCTGTACATTGTCGCCAGCTATCAGGCCTGATTTATATTTGTTTGGCCGACGAAGCGCCTGATTTTGAAACTTTCAGTGAGATAGCGGCCCCCTATCTGGCCCCTCATGATCTAAGTAATGCTAAGGTCGCTTATGAATCGCGGATAGTTGAGCAGGGTAATTGGAAACTAGTTTGGGAAAATAACCGTGAATGTTATCACTGTAGCGCAAACCACCCCAGCCTGATTCGCACCTTCCCTGAAGACCCGAGAGTTTCTTTTATTGGTGAAAACTCAGTTCCTGGTTTTATTGCAGAACATTTCGCATCTTGTGAAGCCGCGGGGCTTCCGTCGAGCTATGTTGTGCCAGCAAATGGACAATTCCGGTTATCACGGATGCCTTTAGTGGAAGGCGCAAAGAGCTTTACTATGGATGGCAGTTTTGGGGTTCACGGCAAGCGTTTAGGAAACATTCAAAAAGAGGATGCTGGCGTTCTCAACAAGTTCCACTACCCCAGCAATTGGGCTTACTTTTTACCCGACCATTGCATGACGTTCCGAGTGACTCCTATCAGCCCAACCGAAACGGAGTTGGTAACTTGTTGGTTGGTAGACAAGGATGCCGTTGAGGGGGACGATTACGATATTGAACATTTGACCGAAGTTTGGCTCGCTACAAATAGCGAAGACCGCCGTGTCGTGGAAGATAACCAGTTGGGTGTAAATTCACTTGCATACACTCCGGGACCCTATTCGTCAATTCACGAAGCTAGCGTGAGAGGATTTGTTGATTGGTATTGCGAAACGATTAGTCCACGCCTGAGCAGCTCTAAAACTCAAGCTGAGTAAAACCAGTTTCTCATCCACTACAACTGAGCGTCGTATCTAGGAGAATTGTACCAAATGACTGAGTCCACGCATAATACGCCGTTTACACGACCAGTATGGTCGGATAAAGAATTGCTGGAATGTGTTTCTGTCTATCCGGAGGGCCCAAACACCTGTAGTTTCACATTCCGGGCTACATCAGGTGCCTTGTTCGACTTCGATCCGGGTCAGTTCCTAACACTTGAGATTCCCACGGGCAGCGGAACGGTCCACCGTACTTACACAATATCATCGTCACCGTCGCGCCCAAGAACAATCACAATCACTGCCAAAGCGCAAAACGACAGCATCGGCACTCGCTGGATGCTAGATAATCTAAAAAACGGCATGCGCCTGAAGGCCATTGGCCCCAGCGGCTCATTCTCTAATACCCGCAGCAAGAGTAAAAAGTTTTTGTTCATTTCTGCGGGCTCTGGGATAACCCCAATGATGTCGATGACAACTTGCCTTTGGGATGAGGGCCAGGCTCTGGATATCGTTTTTATCAGCTGCGCACGCGTTCCGTCTGAGTTGTTGTTCCGTCAGTCATTAGAATACATGGCAAACCGTACAACAGGCCTGAATCTCAGGTTCGTAGTTGAAAAGGCTGAACTATATCAGCCATGGACCGGATATCAAGGTCGGCTAGATCAAGAAATGTTGCGCCAGATGACTCCTGATTATCTTGACCGGGAAGTCTATTGCTGTGGCCCTGAGCAATTTATGCAGTCCGTCAGTAAGGCGCTTTCCGATACCGCTTATGATATGGACAGGTATCATCAGGAAAGTTTTGGTGCAGCTGCGCCGCCTTCAAAGCAACAAGCAAAGTTAGCAGATAAGAGTCTGACCTGTGATGGCTGTGCAGAGGTCCATTTTGAAAAATCTGATGTCCTCCATAAATGCGCTGAATCCGATACAATTCTTACTGCGGCTAAATTGGCTGGGGTGAGCATACCGGCGGGATGTACGTTCGGTTTATGCGGCACCTGCAAAATTAAAAAGGTCTCAGGTGAAGTTCATATGGCTCACAGTGGAGGTATATCCGAGCCTGACATACAGGCGGGCTATATTCTTGCATGTTGCTCAACCCCGATCGGGAAGGTGTCGGTTGAAATATAATCATGAATTTTATGGCTGGTTGATGCTGTTTTCTCTTACATTTCTATCCGGGAAAATGATCTCCAGTAATGATGTCTCATATATAAATACCAGGGTATCGTTAGTATGGGAGCGGCCGCTGCCGATTAGTTACATTACTTGAGACAATCTGTCTTTGTAATTATTCTCAGAAATAAGTCATAGATCATCAACTGACTTTTGCCGACAGTGAATTCAGTCTGAAACGCAGAAAAACCTGTAAAGAGATCTTTCTCGCACGTATGGATAATTTCATCTCGCTGGAATCGTAAGGAAGAGATCATTCAACCGTATTACCCTAAGGCAGGGAATGGTTGCTGTTCATAAGCTCTCACTACTATGCTGCGTATTCACTGCATGCAGAATTGGTACAGGGTAGGTACTGACAAGTTAACGAGCAATGGGTAACCATCCTCTTATGAATAAACTAGCTTGCCAATACAAACTTAGGTGGCTACTGCAAAGTCATATAACAAAGCAGAGTTGTCTCATCAGCAGACATGGGTGAGAGAGCGGGGAATGCGGCGGTTCAAGTCACCCCGGCAGGCTCAGCATTTTGTCAGTGTTCACGCTGCCGTCTACAACTTGTTCAATCTCGGGTGGCATTTTGTTGGGGCTAAGCACTTCCGAAACCGTAGGGTAAGTGCGTTTGCATGTTGGAAAGAAGCAGTGGCCTAACAGCAGAGCACGGAATTTGGCTTTCGTTGTGACGATAATTTGTCAGTACCCTGACAAGTGTCTAAAGAACTAGTGGAGATCAGAAATATTATTTGATCTGAAATTCTTCCTGAAGCCTTTGCCAGTGTTTCTTTAGCTGCGTTTTGTGGCTGTCATCCATCGGCAATGCATCTAACGCTTGTGGCCACAATAAGCGTGCTTTTTCTAGGGTGTCGTTCAAGTGAGGCTGTATTGCCCTCCAGGGTATATCCGACTTTTCAGCCCATACCTGAAAGTGAGCCATGCTCACATCGAATCATTTTTTGGTTTTTCCTAGGATTAGAGCGAACTCCGTTTCATTATTTATATACACACTGGTAGTGACGATATCGTAAGCCGGTGAGAGTGACGCAGAAAACATATCTGCATAAAGAAGACTCCTGTTTTTTAAATGCGCGTCACCGTTCGCCAATAGTATATTGACCAATAATCTTCGCGCGAATTGCTGAGCATCAGCCAGCCCATTGGCAGAGTACTGGTAAAGTACTTTGCCTATTTGTTGATAATTGGCAGAGTTATATTTTTCATGGGGGTATTTCACCAGAACTTGGGCAAGGTCCTCCATATGAATGTGCGTATGTTGATCGCGATCGAATCGTTTGATTGCGAAAGCATATTGTTCATCAGGCAGATTTATTTGTGGAAGGCTATCGATCTTGTTGAGTTCAACAAGTTTTATGTCGGGTATGTTGACGCCCGCCAAGGAGGCTAATGTCATCGCCGTATATTCATTTAACGGAACAAATTTATGCTTTGTTGAGGGTGTCTTGATAATCCAGTCTCCCAGCTCGCTTCCCTTGGCGAGATTATAGCGTCCGTCTCTTTCCTTCATCGAAAACTTCATTTGCACACCGGCGAGTGAGAACTGATTGTCTTGCGCGCTAATTGAAAATTTTACCACCTTGGTTTTGTTATGCGTGTTAATAATACGTTCAGGTACGTCATCTGGTTCCAATGGAGTGGCGATCAAAGCACCGGGGAGATCATGACCAAGATAAGAAAGAATTTGAAATTCATTCTCGATATGACTCGTCACCTAAAAGGTCTTTCCAGGGATCATTGGCGAGCGTGTTTTTTTCAAGCGGTTGGTGAGTCTCGTTTGCTCCCGAGGCGCGAGCAGAGGAGTCGTTTTCAAGTAGTGCTTTTACTGCTAAAAGCTTTTCCTGAGGGATCAGCATAAGCTCGCTTTTGAGGCCTTTGGCTATAAGCTCTAGTGTATCCAGACGGGGGTTACCTTTGGATTCTAAACGCTGATATTGCTGACGAGATATCCCTACACGAAGCAGCATATCGTTTTGCTTTAACCCTAAGGCTATTCTGCGTTTTTTTAATGTTTTAAGGAATTCGCTCATACTAGAAACTCATATATTGCTTTTATACTAAAAGAATCATATTAGTTTCTTTTTCGATATTAGGCAATCTATGTGTTTCTTTTCGCAGGTGAGTAATACACGTTGTAGTAGAAATTTCTCATCAAATTTGATGCCTGGTTTATTTATTTTGACGGTATAAAAATCAATAATTTAGGCCGCATATATTGACATGCTAGAGGTCGATCGCACTCCTGATCTATCCATATACGCCTATCATCTGCTGCAGATGTCAGCACATGTGTATTACTTGAAAGCAACGTATCAATCTCGGATCCTTGGGCGAGAAACCAAAGAGTATCATGCTGGCTTTTTTGGCCAGTTCGCACTGTGATATGCCGCTCAATTGGCGCAGAGATTTAAGTCGCGCTGCAGCCATCATTGGGAATGCTCATTATTTTTTGTTTGATATTCCAATCATAATTATTTTATTCATAAATATCATGTAATTATAAAAAATGACGCGCTGCGGGGTGTTTAGTTTTTTGGGTCGTGGTATGTTTTTACAATATCCACTAAAGTAAATGACGGATTGGTTGCTGTTATTTACAAGGCCTAATCAGGCTCAAGTAACCCTGTTGGCCTCTAGATAATAACAAATATAATAATGTATTCGGTGTGATCAGGAGCGGAACTTTATGTCCGAGAAAGCTATTGTTCTTTCAACCACGGCGCGCAAGCAATTGCGACACTACCACAGCGCGACTCAGTTGCGTGCAGATACCTGGCACCGGCTGGAGCAATATACCAGCAAGCTAGCTGACCGCCATGCGCGCAAGGCGGATATCGCCAAATTCTCCAAGGCGGTCGAAGATGCGTTTTCCATCCTCGAACCTATGGAAACCTACACCGCTTTCCCTTCTTTGTCCGACTTTGAGCTGTTGTGGAAACTCTATCATCGCGAAGACTATCCGGCCCTTGCCCGCGTGGTGGCGCGCATAGTACGGGCGCTGTCGAGTCACACCTACCGTCGTTATCATATTGATCTGAACGCCGAGATGAGTCAGGAGGAAGATGACAATCAGCTGTCGGACCCTACTGGATCTCAGGTTAATGTACGTCCCTATTTTGAGCTGCTGGTGGTCGATGATATCAATCGTGCCGAGATTGCCAGGCTGCGCCAGGGGTTGCGTGATATGCGCAGGCCCGAGGATAAGTTCATCTATGATCTGGTGGTGGTACCCAGCTTCGAAGACGCACTCATCGCGACGCTGTTCAATCATAATATTCAGGCCTGTGTGATTCGTTACGGATTTCCGTTCCGCTCCGTACATCAGTTGGATATTTTGCAACGACTGTTGTCTCAGTTTGATGATCATGAGGCGGAGGAACAGCCTGACTCTGATCGCGGTCCTCTGTTGGGACGGATGATCGCCGATCTGCGTCCAGAGCTTGATTTGTACTTGGTAACCGATGTGGCCGTTGAAGAGATTGCCGGTGACGTGACTCAGTTTTTCCGCCGTATATTCTATCGTCAGGAGGATTATCTCGAACTGCATCTGAGCATTCTTCGCGGTGTCGCCTTGCGCTATGAGACTCCTTTTTTCAGTGCCCTGCGTAAATATAGTCGTCAGCCGACAGGCGTGTTTCATGCTTTGCCTATCTCCAGAGGCAAGTCGGTGACCAAGTCGCACTGGATTCGCGACATGGTCGACTTTTATGGCATAAGTATCTTTCTGGCAGAGACCTCGGCAACCTCCGGTGGTCTGGATTCGTTGTTACAACCGCACGGCCCGATCAAAAAAGCGCAACAATTGGCCGCACGTGCGTTTGGTGCCAAGCAAACATTCTTCTCGACCAATGGTACCTCGACCTCAAACAAGATTGTGGTGCAGGCGTTGGTGCGTCCCAGGGATATCGTGCTGGTGGATCGGGATTGTCATAAGTCGCATCACTACGGGATGATGTTGAGTGGCGCGCATGTCAGCTATCTGGACTCCTATCCGCTGGACGAGTACTCCATGTACGGCGCAGTGCCGCTGGAGGAGATTAAGAAGCGGCTGTTGCATTTTCGCAGTATCGGTGAATTGCACCGGGTGAAGATGCTGTTGTTGACCAACTGCACCTTTGACGGCGTAGTTTATAACGTCGAACGGGTGATGGAGGAGTGTCTGGCGATCAAGCCAGACCTGATCTTCCTCTGGGATGAAGCCTGGTTTGCCTTTGCCTGCTGTACTCCAACCTATCGTATGCGCACTGCGATGGGGGCCTCCAAGCGGCTGCAGAATCGTTATCGCACTGATGAATATCGCAAAAAGTACAAGGCTTACAGTAATAAAATAGCCAGGCTTGATCCCAAGGATACCGAGGCGCTGCTCAATCTGGAGCTGATGCCTGATCCGGATCTGGTGCGTATCCGTGCCTATGCGACTCACTCTACCCATAAAACCCTGACCTCGCTGCGTCAGGGTTCGATGATGCATGTTTACGATCAGGATTTTCATAAGGTCGAGGCGGCCTTCCATGAGGCCTTCATGACACATACGTCCACGTCGCCAAACTACCAGATATTGGCGTCCCTGGATGTGGGCCGTCGCCAGGTTGAGCTGGAAGGTTATGAGTTGGTGCAGAAGCAGTTAGAGCTGGCGATGGCGTTACGCGAGCGGGTGGCAAAAAATCCGCTACTGAGTAAGTATTTCACGATTTTGCTCGCTAAGGATATGGTGCCAGCTCAGTACCGCAAGTCCGGTATCGATGCCTACTATGATCCGGACACGGGTTGGAGAAACACTAATATGGAAGAGGCTTGGTCACAGGATGACTTTGTGGTCGATCCCAGCAGGTTGACCCTGTATGTCGGTAAGACCGGTATTGATGGCGATACTTTCAAAAATGAATACCTGATGGATAAATACGGTATTCAGATCAACAAGACCTCAAGAAATACCGTGCTGTTCATGACCAATATCGGCACCACACGCAGCTCGGTGGCGTATCTGATTGGCGTGCTGGTGAAGATCGCGGCTGAGATCGAAGAGAACATGGAGACGATGAGCAGCGCAGAGCGCAAGATCCATGATAAAAAAGTTCAGGGTCTCACGCATGACTTACCACCGTTACCCGATTTTAGCCATTTCCATCCGGCATTCTGCCCTGATGGTAAGCCGGAATCGCTGAATGGTGATATTCGTAAGGCCTACTTCCTGGCCTACGATGAGGAGCAGTATGAATATCTGCGCATTGATGACGGCAGTATCGAAGCTGAGCAGGCGCGGGGTAGGGAGGTGGTTTCATCGAGCTTTGTCATCCCTTATCCACCAGGCTTTCCGATTCTGGTGCCGGGGCAGGTGATTAGCGCCGATATTCTCGAGTTTATGCGGGCGCTCGATGTTAAGGAGATCCACGGTTACCGCGAGGAACTGGGTCTGAGTGTCTTCACTGAAGAGGCGATGGCGCAACTGGTCGCCAAGCCCGGGGTTGCCAGTCTGGAAGAGGAAATTGCCAAGCTGGAGGCCAAGGTGGCCACGCTTACAGAACCTGAAGTTGTCGCGAAAGCTAAATGAACAGGAAAGGTTAATAGCGCAAAATAAATGTACTGCCCCTGGCCGGGTTTTAGGTCTGTTCAAAGCCCGGCCGCACAAATGGATTCCAAAGGGATCAATACCCTATGGCTTGATCCTTCACAGAAATTTTCATTCAG
>NZ_JBFIIH010000048.1:0-26535 GCF_041601355.1 Neptunomonas sp. | reverse complement strand
TGAAACAACAGTTCGATCAGCACCACTGCGTTTACAACGACGAAATGATTAACGATGTGGTAAAAAAAGTCGCTAATTCTGAGTACCCGCTTCCTGTCATAGAACGCAATGGCACTTTTTGCGGTGTAATCTCCAAAGACCGGATGCTACAGACGCTAAGTCATAGCTGAATTTAAGAATAACAAGAGTAAGGTAAATTATAATGTCTGAATTTAGCCTGTTAGATCCATTTCAATACCTGCATATTCCATTAGGTGAATGGGTAGAATCCGTACTCAATTATCTGGTGCAAAATTTTCGTGGTTTCTTCCGTGCCATCCGCTGGCCAATTGATCAGGTATTAGACCTGTCAGAAATCATTCTCCAATCAATTCCACCTTCCATCGGTATCATTCTGTCATCGCTGCTGGGTTGGCAGATAGGAGGCAGAAAGATGGCGGTATTCTGCTTTATTACCTTGACGTTCCTCGGTCTGATCGGAGTCTGGTCTGAATCGATGACAACCTTGTCACTCGTGTTGACCGCCCTGTTTTTCTGTGTCGTATTTGGTATCCCTCTGGGTATTATTTCCGCTCGCAATGATCGTGTCGAACGCATTGTTCGCCCCGTGCTAGATGCTATGCAGACACTCCCTGCATTTGTTTACCTGGTACCGGTCGTCATGTTGTTTGGTATCGGTAACGTCCCAGGCGTTCTGGTCACCATTATTTTCGCCCTGCCACCACTGGTACGACTAACAAACCTGGGTATCCGTCAGGTACCAGAAGACAAAATAGAAGCGGCGCGTGCTTTTGGCTGCACACCGCGACAGATGCTATTGAAAGTTCAATTACCTCTGGCTACCCCGACTATTATGGCCGGTGTAAACCAGACACTCATGCTGTCACTATCGATGGTCGTAATCGCATCCATGATCGCCGTTGGAGGTCTGGGGCAAATGGTATTACGAGGGATCGGCCGCCTGGACATGGGGCTGGCAACGGTGGGTGGTGTTGGTTTGGTTCTGTTGGCGATCTTCCTTGATCGTCTGACTCAGTCCATGGGTGAACGTGCCAATGTAAGTAATACCCTGCATTGGTACGAAACGGGGCCTGTGGGAGTTCTGGTACGAAGCTATCGTGGCCTGCAAGCCAAATAAGACAAATAAGCAAAACGACTAACTAAAGCAAAAGTAAGCACTATAAACACTCACTAATAATAAGCACAATGAGGAATTAGCGATGATCACATCACGCTTAAAAGAACTTTCCAAACCAGTTTTAAAATTGACTGCGGCGGTATCTATTGCAGCCCTAACCATGACGGGTACGGCTTCTGCTGAAACCATGCCAGGCAAAGGAGTCGAAGTCACCCCAATTTTCCCCAACATAGCAGAGGAGCGTTTTCGAGGTGAAGTCGCTATCGCAGGCCTTGAAGCATTAGGCTACGAAGTTGAAACACCAAAAGAAACAACCTACGCCGCAATGATGCTGGCGCTCTCTTACGGTGATGCTGATTTTAGTGTTCATCCCTGGAAAGAGCTGCATAAAACTTTCTACCAGAAAGCGGGCGGCGACGATACTATGGTTAAAGCGGGTAACGTTATCCCCGGCGTACTGCAGGGTTATCTGATCGACAAGAAAACCGCTGATAAATACAACATCACCCAGTTAACCGATCTGAAAAAACCTGAGATCGCCAAACTGTTTGATGCTAATAACAACGGCAAGGCCGATATGACTGGCTGTGACCCTGGCTGGGGATGTGAACTGATTATCGATCATCATTTAAAAGCTTATGGTCTGGAAGACACCGTCAGTCATAACCGTGGCTCATACTTCGCACTGATGGCCGATACTATTACCCGTTACAAAGAAGGACAGCCAATTCTTTACTTCACCTGGGTGCCGCAGTGGATCGCTGGTGTACTGGTTGAAGATAAAGATGTTGTCTGGTTGGAAGTGCCCTACACAGATCTACCGGACGGTAACAACGACGTAAACACCAGCATTAATGGTAAAAACCTGGGCTTCGCTGTCGATGAGATTCAATCAGTTCTGAACAAAGAATTTTCTGAAGAGAATCCTGCTGCGACTAAGTTCCTGTCTCTGGTTCAGATCACTGCCGGTGATGAAAGTGCGCAGAACCTGAAAATGCAAAACGGTGAAAAATCGATAGCCGACATCAAACGCCATGCTCAGGAATGGATTGCGGCTCATCAGGACAAGTTTGACAGTTGGCTGGCTGAAGCTCGCGCCGCTAAATAACCCTATCTGGCCTGTACTTAAGTAATGCAGTAATTAAGTAAAAGGCACCTTAAGGTGCCTTTTTTTTCTGTGTTTTTTCTTCTGGAATATCGGAATTCACGATGTCTCTATATAACTTTGTGCAAAATTTGCACTTCAGTGAAGTGCCACAACATACCCGCTACCTGATCAGTACTTCTCTGTTAGACATTATTGGTGTCGTTGCTGGCGCAAAAAACAACCAGACCACTGAAAATATCCGTAACTATGCCGCCGACCATTACGCAGCATCTCATCTGAGTTGCCGATTATTGTTTGATGGCCGTGAAGTTAACCCCATGGGAGCCGCGTGGGCCGGAGGTTTCAGTGCCGACAGTCTGGATGCCCACGAAGGGCATTTCACATCCAAAGGCCATGCCGGTGCTACTGTTGTTCCTGCCCTGCTGGCACTTGCTGACGCTTGCCGTGATCAGGGACGTGAGATTAGCGGCGAAGAGCTCCTGAGTGCTGTTACCATTGCCTATGAGACTGGCCTTCGGGCGGGTGTTGCATTAATGGATACAGCAGCAGAATACCACGCCTCTGGTGCTTTTTCAGGTTTAGGCGTCGTGTGTGGCGGGGCCCGATTGCTGGGTATGAGTGAAGAGCAATTCCTGCACGCGCTGGGTATCGCCGAATACTTTGGCCCCCGCTGCCCGATGATGCGTCTGGTCGACTTTCCTTCCATGTTACGCGATGCCCATGGTGCAGGTGCCTATGCCGGTGTAAATGCACTATTGATGGCACAGGCAGGCATTACCGGAGCACCCGCTGAAACAGTCACCGCACATAAGATCAGCCATTGTTGGGACGATCTCGGTTCTCGCTGGGAGATTGATGCCCAGTATTTTAAACCATGGCCGGTATGCCGCTGGGCACAACCCGCGCTGACTGCCGCCACAGCAATGATGGAGCAATACCCGCAGATAACCGCAACCAATGTTGAATCTATACAGGTAGAAACCTTTCACGAATCGATGCGCCTGCAGGGGCACTTTCCTACTAATGCCGATGAGGCTCAGTATGGCCTCGCATTCCCGTTGGCCGCATTGATCAGCCGCGGTCAGGTTGGCCCGAATGAAGTCACCGGTGACGCAATTCAAGCAGAAGATATCCTTCAGATCAGTCGACTGATTGAGATTGTTGAAGCAGAAGACCTATCAATCCGCTTCCCACGGGAAATTTTGTCACGGGTCATGATCCAGCTAAAAGACGGTACCCGCCTATCCAGCCCGGTTACACAAGCAAAAGGAGACCCTGCAACGGCGATGACCCAGGCTGAATTCAGAGCTAAATTCCGTTTACTAGCGTCCGTTAGTTTAGATGAACAACGCATTTTGGATATTATCAGCGCTGTCGACAACCTGGAGCAGGCTGACGACTGCAGCTTACTGTTCAATCAGTTGATGAATGCCTGACTTCGGGTGTTAGAAAGTCACACTGCCAGCAGTAACTCCGGCAGCGTGACCTACAAAGATTAAATCAACAGGCTTGCTAATTGCCCACTGCAGTGGGACAGAGGTGAAAAATGAATGTCGCTCAACACCATTATCCTTTAGGTTCTTTCATAGCCGATTATAAATTTGCCACTGCTCCAAAAGACGAGCGTTCAAACAAACCACGTAAAGTGGGTTTCATTCTGAATGATCACTTCTCTATGCTGTCGCTTGCCGCGGCGATCGATGCGTTAGTTACTGCCAACCTTGTCAACTCAAATGAGCTGTATTCACACCTGACCATCAGTAAAAACACTACGCCTGTGGTCAGTGATCTCGGCATTGAGGTATCCGCTAACCTTACACTGGATCAGATCCCCATGAAGGGTAAAGATGCTCTGGATATTTTAATTATCTGTGGTGGTTTCAGGTCATCACTCAATGAAAACCCAAAGCTTTCAGGTATCCTCAGAGCTGCTGACAAACAAGACCTAATACTGGGCGGCATCTGGAACGGTGCCGTCCACCTGGCGCACGCAGGTCTTCTTAATGGCATCGGCTGTGCGACTCATCCGGATAATCACGCATTTATGCAGGAGTACTTTAGCCGGGTAAGGCTGTCGGCAAATGCATTGGTTTGTGAAGATAAACGTATAACCTGTGCTACCCCTGCCAGTACTCTGCAAATGATGCTGGAACTCATTGAACAGGCACAGGGCAGCAAACTTGTGCAAAGTATTAGAGATATTCTCAGTTGTGACCGGGTCGCCGACAATGGTGAACTCATGCTGTCTCAGCCAAACGACAACCCGGCATTTCCAGAAGCACTGCGTCACGTATTAGCACTCATGCGTTCAAATCTGGAAGAACCCCTTCAACTGGATGAACTGGCAGCTTTTGTCTCGATGTCCCGGCGTCAGATAGAACGCATGTTTCAGACTTATTTAAATATCACACCGTGTCGCTATTATCTTGAATTGCGATTGAGCTATGCTAAGCAATTACTGCAACACAGCAATGATTCCATTATTAACATTTCAGTGGCCTGCGGCTTTCTCAGTACCAGCCATTTCAGTCACTGTTTTAAAAGGTATCTTGGCGCTTCTCCCAATATTTTTCGGCAACAATTCAATAACTAAATCCATTAAACTGAATTCATTAAATATAAAGAGTTATATAAACCTATATGACTCAGGCACCAATACCCCACACAGTAGAGAATCCTGCTACCCGGCTTTGCCCTAACTTCCTTTGCACTTGCGATCGAAGCACTGAGTGTGGCAAATCTGCTTTATGGGTCTGTGATCTACAAATATACAATTTGTCAGGCTGAATAAATCGCTACCGGCAGCGCCATAAAAAGCTCTAATAATGTGCCGACACAAACGAACGGCAGCCTGGATTCCTGCCTTCAGAGTGATCTGCTGTTTATCTGCGGTTACCGCAACGTTGCTGATTACAATAACCCACAACTTTTACGCTGTTACGCAACAGATCCCGTCGCAAAGGCCGGATTGCAGCATTAAGCTGTGGCAGTTTTATTATGGCTAGGGCCGGTCTATTAAAAGACAAAAGCTGCACCCTTGTACATCAGTGTTGCACTACCTTTGCCGAGCTATATCCTAATATTACTCTACAAGAGAACCTGTACACTATCACGGATAATCTATTAACCAGTGCGGGCGGCACCGCCACACTGGATATGCTACTTTACCTCATCGGCCAGGATCATGGCCGAGACTTCGCACATCATGTTTCCCAGCAGTTCCTTCAGGAACGGATACGTACCAGCCAAGAGATACAAACCACCCCGGGGCGTTACTATCTTAGTCTGCGTCTTCAACATGCCAGGAAAATGATTGAGAAACCCACCTGAGTATTGCCAAAATTGCTCAGGCAACAGGTTTTGGTTCTCAAAGCCATTTCAGTAAATGTTTTCGAGAACAGTACAGCGTGCGCCCCTCCGAACTTCGTCACTCCAATTCATCGTTTCAGTAATACTGTTTTTCGTTTTTGATATATAAGCCCCATGACTCCTTCAGTGATACTGGACACATATAAAAACAACAGTTCGAAGGTATTACACCATGTCTACAGCTTCCGCTAATCAGCTTGATTCTCGTCTTGAAAGTAAATCAACCTCATTCAGTGAAATCCCCATTATTGATATTGCGGCTTTAATCGATGGTAGTAATCCAATGAAGGTAGCTGATGAAATCGGCTATGTTTGTGAAAATATTGGATTACTCTGTATCAAAAATCACGGTGTCGATAAGCAACTGATCAAGGACGCTTATGCTCAGGCCCAAGCTTTTTTCAATCTACCATTGGAACAGAAACAACAACTTAATATTATAAATTCCGGCCAGACACTGCGTGGTTATATTCCGATGTATGCAGATAATGTCGATCCGGAAAACACCCGTGATTTTAAAGAATGTTTCGACTTTGGCCTCAATGAAACAAGCATTTCACCATTTTTCGGCCCCAACCTGATTCCAGAGCAACCAGCATCATTTAAAGAAACTTTCGAGCAATATCATGATGCCATGATGACCTTATCCCGTAGGTTGATCCGCGCTATCGCTTTAAGCTTGAAACTGCCCGCAGATTATTTTGAAAAGTTACAGAAAAAACCAATCACTATTCAGCGCCTGCTGCACTATCCGCCTCAAAAAGGTAAAGTCACACTGGAAGAGATTGGTATCGGTGCCCACACAGACTATGGTTTTCTGACCATCCTCTCTCAGGACTCGGTCGGCGGTCTGCAAGTCCAAAACAGGAACGGCGAATGGGTCAGCGCGCCACCGGTGGAAGATACTTTTATCGTTAATATCGGAGACCTGGTACAGACATTTACCAACGACCGTTACATTTCAACCGCCCATCGCGTAATAAATACCAGTGGCAAAGAACGTTACTCAGTGCCATTCTTTATCGATCTTGATTTTAATGCCGAAGTCAGCGTGGTTCCAACATGTCACAATGATGAGAACCCTGCGAAATATGAGCCCTATACATGTGGTCAGCATAAATATGAGCGGTTCGTCGATAGCTATGCGCACCTGACCAGCTAACTCATGAACTGATCCACTCCTAGCTGAAGTGAGCAGCATCAATAGTGATGTTGTTCATTCCCTATCCCAGCGTATTTAGCTTCTTTATTAGCACTCAATTACCACTTCTTTGCCGCATCCAGATCCGAAGATTTTTGCTCCACCCAGGCTTCGGATTCTGCATTAATCTCTTTTTTCCAGAAGGGTGCGTCTTTCTTCAGGTAATCCATGATGAACTGCGCTGCTTCAAAAGCATTGACGCGATGGCCGCTGGCGACCCCGACAAACACAATATTATCGTTGAGTGATAAACGCCCTACCCGATGGATCACGACTATATTGCCTAACTGCCAGCGCTCGCGGGCTTGTTCGACAATTTTCTCTAATGCGCGCTCTGTCATACCGGGGTAATGCTCCAGAAACATCTGTTGCATCCGGGTTTCTACATGTTCGCGAACGATGCCGGTAAAGGTCACTACCGCACCACTGCTGGCATCTTTTGATTTTAACCAATCGTAGAGCTCGCCTATGGAAAAATCTTCTGTTTGTACTTTTATTAAACTTTTCACTTTTAAGCTTTCCACTTTTAAACTTTTAACTACAGATTCAGACATCACAACACCTCGTTATCATGAGAAAAATCATACCATTAATGCTATGGTGTGCGCCTTAATAAAGCCGCTTCGGGAGAGCAAAATGAGCTGGACACCTCATGCAACGGTTGCCACGATTATTCACAAAGAGGGTCGTTTTCTGATGGTCGAGGAGCATTCAGACGGCTTGCGTGTGTTTAATCAACCCGCAGGCCATGTTGAACAAGGCGAGTGCTTTGAAACAGCGGCTATTCGCGAAACACTCGAAGAAACCGGCCGGCATGTGCGTTTAACCGCTTTATTGGGCCTGTATACGATTGAAGGCAAAAGCAATGGCGTGACCTATCACCGCCTCTGTTATATCGCCGAAGTGGTCTCGCATGATGTCAACTATGCGCTGGACAGTGATATCATTGCGACACATTGGCTAACCCGGGATGAGCTGATCGCGCAAAAAGAATCACTGCGCAGCCCGATGGTGCTGGCCTGCATCGATGATTATCTGGATAATCGACGTTTTCCTTTAAATTTCGTCCGTCAGTTGTAATCTGTATTTCGATTTGTGTTTTATATGTAGAGTAAGTAATGAGTAAAACAACCTCACAGTCATCACCACAAAAAGTAATCGTCGGCATGTCCGGCGGCGTAGACTCTTCCGTTTCTGCCGTGCTGTTGATCCAACAGGGTTACCAGGTAGAAGGCCTTTTCATGAAAAACTGGGAAGAGGATGACGGCTCTGAATACTGCACAGCGATGGACGATCTCGCTGATGCGCAAGCGGTGTGCGATAAGCTCAACATTCCTTTGCATAAGGCCAATTTTGCAGCCGAGTACTGGGATAATGTGTTTGAATACTTTCTCGCTGAGTACAAGGCTGGTCGCACACCGAATCCGGATATTTTATGTAACCGCGAGATCAAATTTAAAGCCTTTCTGGAATACGCCATCGAACTGGGTGCTGACTATATCGCCACCGGCCATTACGTGCGCCGTGGTGACCGTGACGGCCATACCAGCCTGTTAAAAGGTTTGGATAACAATAAAGATCAGAGTTATTTTTTACATCAAGTCGGTGAAGAAGAGATTAAGAAAACCCTCTTTCCTGTCGGTGAACTGGAAAAACCCGCCGTACGTAAAATAGCAGAAGAACATGATCTGATTACGCACAATAAGAAAGATAGCACTGGCATCTGCTTTATCGGTGAGCGCCGCTTTAAAGATTTTTTGCAGCAATACCTGCCGGCGCAACCCGGCAAGATAGAAACCGATAGCGGAGATGTCATCGGTGAGCATGCAGGATTAATGTACTACACCATTGGCCAGCGCCAAGGGCTGCATATAGGTGGCTTGAAAAACTACCCGGAAGAGCCTTGGTTTGTTGCGGGTAAAGATCTGCATCGCAATGTATTAATAGCAGTTCAGGGGCAACAAAATGATTTGCTGTTTAGTGATTGGTTAACCAGCAATGATCTCTTCTGGATCAATGGCTCAGCCCCCGAAACACCCTATCGATGCAAAGCTAAAGTACGTTATCGCCAGGCTGATCAGGATTGCACACTTGATAAAACCGCTGACGGTACCTATATCGTGTATTTCGACACAGCACAACGTGCTGTCACACCCGGACAATCTGTCGTATTTTATCAAAACGACCTTTGTTTAGGTGGTGGCCCTATAGAATCAACAGGAAAGAAAGAGGCGTAACGAATAATGTCCAGAGCACATGACGAACAAACCATCGCGTTAGCGGCGATGTTTCAGGCAGCTTCTCTTGTTGATCAGATAGCTAACCGCGGCATGGTGGCGCAAAACAGTTTGGAAACCAGTATTTACAGCCTGTTTGTTACCAACCCTAAAATCACTGAAGATATTTTTGGGGGTGTACACGATTTGCCGTTCAACCTCAGCACGGGCTTAAAAGCGCTTAATGATGTGGTTGAGAAGAAAAAAGATGCCAAGGGCAATAACGTCACTAACTATGTGCTCAGCATGATCATGTTGGAACAAAAACTCTCTAAAAATCAAGAGATGCTTAATACCATGGGTAAACGCATTGACGAGATTAAAGAGAAGGCGCGCTATTTTAATCCCGAAGATGAAAACGCGTTAGATAACCCATCATCCTTCACGCATTCCAACGTTATCGCTAATGTTGCCAGCCTCTATCAGGATACGATTAGCTCTTTCAGTTTTCGGATTCAGGTAGGTGGCGATCCGCGTCACTTACAAAATGCAGAAAACGCAGCGCGTATCCGCGCTTTGTTACTCGCCGGTATTCGCGCCGCTATGTTATGGCGACAAGTGGGAGGAAAGCGCTGGCATTTGTTGTTTTTCCGTTCACGCCTGCGCCCTTCGTTGCGAAAAATCATGGCTTGAAAAAGCACACATGGCGTGACTGCAGATTTTTTTAGATTTATCCGCTATAATCGCGCCTCATTTTTAACCCTTTAGCTACAGCGAGACGATACATGGAGCTTTCTGCCCTCACTGCCGTATCTCCGGTAGATGGCCGTTATGGCAGCAAAACAGCTGACCTGCGCCCTATCTTCAGTGAATTTGGACTTATCCGTAACCGTGTTCTGGTTGAGATCCGTTGGTTACAACAACTGGCTGCTCATCCTCAGATTCCTGAAGTTCCTGCACTGAGTGAGTCAGCAAATGCACTGCTTAACAGCATTATTGATGACTTTAGCGAAGCTGACGCCGAGCGTGTTAAAGAGATCGAGCGCACGACCAACCACGACGTTAAAGCGGTTGAATACCTGATCAAAGAAAAATTCAAAGACAATGCCGAACTGGCAGCTGTCAACGAATTCGTACATTTTGCCTGTACCTCAGAAGACATCAACAACCTGTCTCACGCATTAATGCTGAAAGACGGGCTGAACGTTGTTCTGCCATTGATGCAGCAAACCGCTGACCAGATTGCTCAGATGGGCCGTGATTTTGCCGAGCAGCCTATGCTATCCCGCACACATGGTCAGACGGCCTCTCCTACTACCGTAGGTAAAGAGATGGCTAACGTTGCACATCGTTTGCAACGTCAGCTTAAGCAGTTGAACCAGATCGAGTTCCTGGGCAAAATTAATGGCGCTGTCGGCAACTACAACGCTCACTTGTCGGCATACCCGGATATCGACTGGGAAGCCAACGCACAGACCATGATCAATACCCTTGGCCTGAGCTGGAACCCGTACACCACTCAAATTGAGCCGCATGATTACATTGCCGAGCTATTTGATGCGGTTTGTCGTTTCAATACTATCCTGATCGATTTTGATCGCGATATCTGGGGTTATGTATCTCAGGGCTACTTCAAACAGCGTACTATTGCGGGCGAAGTCGGTTCTTCCACTATGCCACACAAGGTTAACCCTATTGATTTCGAGAACTCGGAAGGTAACCTGGGTATTGCTAACGCTATCATGCAGCATCTCGCCGCTAAACTGCCGATCTCCCGCTGGCAGCGCGACCTGACGGACTCTACTGTTCTGCGTAACATGGGCGTTGGTTTTGGTTACAGCATGATTGCTTATCAGTCTACGCTGAAAGGTATCAGCAAGTTAGAGCTAAACGCAGCCCGTTTGGATCTGGATCTTGAAAATGCCTGGGAAGTATTGGCTGAGCCAATTCAGACGGTTATGCGTCGCTACGCGATTGAAGAACCGTACGAAAAACTCAAAGCGCTGACACGCGGCCAGACGATGAACAAAGGGACTATTCAGGCATTTATCGACACGCTCGAATTGCCGGAAGAGGTCAAAGTTGCACTCAAGCAACTAACACCGCACAACTATATTGGTAATGCGGTAGCACAAGCTAAAAAAATCTAAAGCTTCTGCCTCGCGCAGTAAAGTGACAGATCAGAAAACGGGGCTACGTTAATTCATGGCCCCGTTTTTTTATTTCCTTATCCTTTCGCACTCTTACCCATCAACCCACAACAGTCATCATTCAGTCGCTACTACTTATTGACCACAGGAACCATGATATGAGCATAAGGGGTATCTTTCCACATGACATAAGGTCCACCGTTATGCGGGTCATCTGAAAGACCTTTCAACAACGCCTGTGGTACAACCACCATAATATGCGGGCCCTCCTGAACCCATACATCTCCATTTTCAGGATCTGTTGCTGCCGGGTTTGAATTACTCACCATCGCATCGCCCTGAAGCATATAAGAGATACCAATACGGTCTGTTTTGAAGGGGGCACCCGTTGCAGCGGCTTTCATAAATTCACCCCAAACGGCATCGTTACACATAGGGTGCATATCTCCGGGAATCACCGGAATACCAGGCATGCAACTCCAATCAGACTCTCCTTGCTTGAGAACCGAACCATCTACATCAACAATGGTTGCTTTACTACTTAAATCTGATGGCGCTGCTGAGGAAGCACGCTCTATTTTGTCAGTTTTGGATTCATCACTTATCGCAGGGGTAGCAACTAACCCTGTTGTGATAGCGAGAATCATAGCTAAAATACGCATAAATAATCCTTTTTTTTATTGTCCATTTTTCAGTATAACTGCGGCCTCTTCCTGATAAAATACAATGAAAACTCAAAACAAACTCAAAAGTTTTCAGCGTCATCGCACGCGGCTCTGACCCACTACCTCAAGCACAGTGACGCTTTCATAGAATAAAGGCATGATGCTTATCAAGGTCAACGCTGATTTGAGTAGATATTTTCAAAGGATATTTCCATGAGAGATCTGAAAGAAATAGTTAATAATGAGTACTACAATCTCAACGATAGTGGTTTTCGGGCACGCTGTAAAAACACGCTTGATCAGCAAGGTGTATTGGTGCTGGATAACTTTATACAGCCAAGTGCCATTCAACAGATCAAACAAGAAGGTGAAGCAAACCAGCACCTCGCTTACTTTTGCCAACAGTCGCATAGCGCCTACCTAACCCCCGCTGATAGTAACTACCCGGCACAACACCCGCAGAATTTTCAAGTGGGGTCGAGCAAAGGCTGCATTACTGACGACCAAATAGCGCAAGACTCGCCCTTGCGCGCTGTTTACGATGCTCAAGACTTCCGCCAGTTTCTTTGCCATGTATTAGACGAAGAGTCTTTGTACGAATATGCAGACCCACTCTCTTCCATAAATTTACATTACGCTCGCGCAGGTGAAGAGCTTGGCTGGCATTTTGATAACTCCTCATTTGCCATCACCTTACTGGTGCAAAAACCTGAGGCTGGCGGAGTTTTCGAGTATGTAAAAGATGCCAGGAACTCAAGTCAGGGAGACATGAATTACCCGCTGGTTGAATCAATATTACAAGGGCGTGTTAAAGGAACCGCACTGAGCATGGAGCCCGGTGCATTGGTGCTATTTCGCGGCAGGGACTCACTACATCGCGTGACACCCGTGAAAGGCGATACAACACGCATGCTGGTTGTGCTGGCTTACAACTCGCAACCAGGCATCGCGTTATCCGAGTTTGCCCAGGAAACTTTTTATGGGCGATCAGCAAAAGCCATTTGAGTTCAGCTATAGAGTCTAGCTACAGAGCTTAGCTTGGGGGTTTAAGTTATGAGGTTAAGTTATGGGTTTAACTAATGAATTTAGTTGATGAGCTTAAACATGACGTGGAGCAAACATAATAATCGCCATGCCGACTAAAGCCACAATAGAACCCACAACATCCCATGTTGTGGGTCTAATACCATCAACCAGCCACAGCCATATAATAGCAACAAAGATATAAACGCCACCGTAAGCAGCGTACACACGCCCCGCCGCCGCTGGATGTAACGACAATAGCCAAGCAAAGAGTGCAAGACTAGTCACTGCAGGTAACAGCAACCAAACGCTTTTTTCTTCTTTTAACCACAGATAGGGCAGATAACAGCCTAAAATTTCTGCAACGGCCGTTATCAGAAAGAGAAATAGGGTTTTTAATTCAAGCACTTTGCTTCGCTACCATTAACTCTAACTCTGCGGAAAAATCCGACAGCCGCCTAAAGATAAATTAAAATTCGTCTTCATCGTCCCTTGGCACAAACTCGCGCGTAGCCGGCTTAGCCAATATTTCCAGATAAAATGATTCTAACTGTAGTTGTTCAACTTCATCGATACATTTATTGATATCTGACAAATGAATAACCTTAGCTTCGTTCTCTGTATGGCCAAATTTGCAATCAAAATCCCAATAATCAGCATCCTTCGGCAAGTGCTTGTTCCGCTCTCTTTTTACATATTTTTTAGCATCACTTTTAGCGGCATCAATTAAACGGGCATATTTGATTTTTGGGTGAGACAGTACAAATGTTTTTTTCATGTTTATCCTAATTGCTGGCTGAACTCGGGTTGAACTATACAGCCTGAGACAAGCCAGTATTTTACTTTATTCCAATAGCAAATAACATCATTCCCCCGTAGCCTTACTCTTCATTTTTTACGGGACATTGTGTTATGGAAACACTGAGAACATCTGATAATGTTGATATTCATTACATATCTTTAGGTTCAGGTGGGACAAGCTTGGTCTTCCTGCATGGCTGGACTGCCAGCGTGCGCGAGTGGTTACCTTTTGCCTCTGAACTAGCTGAAAATCATCAGGTTGTCTGTTGGGATGCGCGCGGGCATGGAGATCACAAACATGCAGACACTACCCAAATGACACTGCCACGCATGGCTGATGATCTGGAAGAGCTGCTCAGTAAGCTAAATGTGACTAATGCCGTACTTATTGGACACTCAATGGGGGCTCTTACCGCGTGGGAGTATATTCGTCGGCACGGCCAAACGCGCTTATCCGGCTTATGTATTGTTGATCAATCACCTAAGCTGATAACTGACGACCAATGGAAAAATGGTGTCTACGGCAACCTGGATACATTTAAAAATAATCATCTAATACAAAGATTTACAACAGACTTCGCAGAAGGTGTCTTAGAACTGATTGCCTTCGGCAATAACCGCCGCTCACGAGAAAATTACGATAACAACTCACGCGGCTTTCAGCAGATGCGCGAGCATTTACGCAAACTGCCAGGCCATCTATTAACACAGTGCTGGGTCAGCATTACACAACAAGATTATCGCGATGTATTACCGCACATCAGTTGCCCGGCGCTTCTTATATATGGTGATGAAAGCCAGTTTTACAGCAAGGATGTACAAAGGTGGGTAGCTGATAACATTGCGGATTCTGAACTGCATGTCTACCCCGGCTCTGACCACTCACCGCATCTTTGGCATAAAGAACGATTTATTTATGATCTGAATCGCTTCATTGAGGCTTTGTGACAGCGTCTCTCTCCTCTATAATAGCGAGCAAATTTTCATGGTCTGCTTTTTATGCTTAGCAATGTTCGAATTGTACTGATCAACACATTCCACCCGGGTAACATTGGCGCGGCTGCTCGTGCGATGAAAAACATGGGGCTCTCGCAGCTTTGGCTGGTTGATCCTCGTGAATATCCCAGTGAAGAAGCTGAATCCCGTGCTGCCGGTGCAAAAGATGTGTTAGATAACGCCACGGTCGTAGGCACATTAAAAGAAGCCATCGCCGACTGCCAATTAGTGATTGGTACCAGTGCTCGCAACCGTACCTTTGATCTGCCGATTCTTGATGCCAGACGTTGCGCTGAGAAAATCATATCCGAAGCGCCACAAGGCGAAATCGCCTTGGTGTTCGGGCGTGAAACTATGGGCTTATTGAACGAAGAACTGCAGTTGTGTAACTTCCATGTGTACATTCCGGCAAACCCTGAATATCCGGTGCTAAATGTCGCTCAGGCTATCCAGTTGATGTGTTACGAAGTATGGATGGCCGCACAGAGCCCGGTTAAAGAGAGAGCAGAATCTGAGTATCCTCGCCAAAAGGAGATGGAACTCTTTTATACGCATCTTGAAACAGTGATCAGAGCAACCAGCTTTATTATTCCTCAGCATGAAGGACGCGCCATGACAAAATTAAAGCGCTACTTTAACCGGACTCGTCCCGAAAAAGCTGAGCTTGGTATGTTACGCGGAATTCTGACATCTGTTCAGGAAACGATTGAAAATTTATCAACAACTCATAAAAAGGATTAGATAGATGCACACAGATCTGAAAAGCCTTCAAGAAGATGCACGCCGCCTGCAAGCAGGTATAGAAGCCGTTGCCGCAGAAATGAGCGCTTATGAAAACAATCTGGGCGGCATTCAGGCTTGCGCGCTGAAAATTCAGAAATGTGCTAAAGTGCTCGGCAATAATCGTATTGCTGCCGTGGCCGCCAAAGATAAGCGTAAAATCATGGATGAACTTGAAGATGCCGCTATTGAACTGGTTGAGTTACTAAAAAGATGATTCCAAGCTTTCCTTTAGGCGAGATGTCCGCAGAAACTTTTCTGCGGGATTATTGGCAGAAAAAACCTCTGCTGATCCGTAATGCTTTTCCTGATTTTGAGCCACCGGTCAGTGCCGACGAACTTGCAGGCCTGGCTTGCGAAGAAGACGTTGAATCACGTCTGGTTATTCAGGATGCTGAAGGGGAACAATGGGCTCTGGAAAATGGCCCATTTGAGGATAAGCGCTTTACCAGCCTTCCCGGGTCTCATTGGACACTACTGGTTCAAGCGGTTGACCACTGGGTACCTGAAGCTAACGCCCTTCTGGAGCAGTTCCGTTTCATTCCCAGCTGGCGAATTGATGACCTTATGGTCAGCTTCGCGACTAAAGGCGGTGGTGTAGGCCCACATTATGATAATTACGACGTATTCCTGATTCAGGCCAGTGGCCAACGTCGCTGGGAGATTGGCGGCATATTCGGTGAGGACTCACCACGGCGTGATGATACGCCGGTGATGATTTTGCCAGAATGGAAAGCAGAAGAGACTTTCATTCTCAACCCGGGCGATATGCTTTATATCCCACCACGTGTCGGTCACAACGGTACAGCCGAATCTGATGACTGCATGACGTATTCCGTCGGTTTTCGCGCGCCATCCCATGCTGACATTTTAAGACAATTTACAGACTTTGTTGGCGAGCAATTAAAAAGCGAAACCCGCTACAGCGACCCGGACCTGACACTCCAACAGAGTCCCGGCCTGATTCGCCAAACAGATATTGAGAAAGTCCGCTCGATCATGACTGATTATCTTAATGAGCCTGATCTGCTGGAAAACTGGTTTGGTCAGTACATGACCGAGCACAAATATCCTGATCAAGCTGCATCGACGGATGAAGACGAGCAATACTCTGCCGAAGAGCTAACAGACTATCTTCAGGACGGCGGACAACTCTATAGATCTGAAGGCAGCCGTTTCGCCTACCGCGAAAAGAAAGACGGCTCGGTCGTACTTTTCGTCAACGGTGAAGCGTGTGAGATATCTGCAGAATCGACCGATTTTGTTCGGGCCTTATGCGACTTACCCGCCATTAGTGCCGAAGACATATCAACGAGAGAAGCGCA
Source organism: Neptunomonas sp. (assembly GCF_041601355.1). Classification (GTDB taxonomy): domain Bacteria; phylum Pseudomonadota; class Gammaproteobacteria; order Pseudomonadales; family Balneatricaceae; genus Neptunomonas. The sequence continues at coordinate 9,763 of NZ_JBFIIH010000048.1, read as the reverse complement.
GGAAGTGCTGACAGAACTCTACAACATGGAAGCACTTTACGGTGAAGAGTGATCTCTTCTCCATCGCCATTTAACCGCATATTCTAAACTTCTTTTAGTTTCCGTTTTTATCAACAAGGACTCACTTCACGTGAACGTAACCGCGAACTCAACAAACCAACTGACGCCAAGTGCATCTATCCCTTCTGATCTCAACTTATCCGGCGGATGTGGATATGAAATACTGCACGATCAGGTAGTAATTAATATCAGCCATATTAATAATTTTCGTGATACTAATAGTATAAGTGGTACGTTAGCGCTCGAGCTATGGGCACTTGAGCAACCCTATAACGGCAACGGCTTCCGGGGCCATGCGCTGTCAGCAACTAGCATCGGTGAGCTATCAGACCTGCATTTTATTCAGAATCAGCGCTATAACCTGCCATTCAAGGCACCCAGCAGCGGCACTTGGTACTTTACACTGATGCTGCGTGAGTGGGACGGTTATCAATATGTAACGCGCGACTATGTTAATTTCAACCTGCCTTATATCGTCAATGAAAAGCCTCAGGTAAGTCGCAGTGAAACAGACAACGTCATTACGGTTAATTTCAGCGGAAACAAAACTGCCTCAGATATAAACAGCCTGGATATAAATCAGCAGAATAAAAAAGACACACCTACTCAGCCTATCAGCGAACCTCAGCAGGCTGTTAAGAAAGCAGCGAGTGATAAAGTAGTTACTCACAAAGCAGCTACTAATAAAGTAGTTACTCAGAAAGCTGCGGGCAAGAAAGCGCCTATTAAGAAGTCAGACAGCAACACTGTTTCCGACGCTAAAGTTTCTATCAATAATGCAACGGCCAGCCAACTTGAAGTGATTAAAGGAATGTCCAAACAACTGGCGCAGAATATCGTGGCAGACAGGCCTTTCAAGACCCTCGATGAGACTCTTCAGGTGAAAGGAATGGGCCCTAAACTTTTACAAAAAATGCGTAGCTTCCTGTCGCTTTAGAGGTAGTAGTTCAGCTACCCGGAAAACTGTGGGGTTATTTGAGCAATTCAATCTCCCCACCTATCACCTATCACCTATCACCTATCACCTATCACCTATCACCTATCACCTATCACCTATCACCTATCACCTATCACCGATTAATGAAACTGGCGCTGATTGAGCAATGTCAATGATAAGACGCCGCATCCATTGATGCGCTCTATTGTGCTGAAGTAATGGACTCCATGCCATTTTGAATTCGAAACCAGGAATATCAAAAGGTGGCGGCTGAATCACCACTCGCGGATTATTTTTCTGAGCTAAAGCAGCGCGCGTCGGAATAGTGACGACAAGCCCTTTCTGTTCTGCCAGCAAAGCAGCTGATTGATAATGACGAGTAAACACAGAGATATGTCGCTTATGGCCAATACGCAGTAGTGCTTCATCTACCCACCCCAGCCGATTCGTATCTTTAGGTGTGATCCCCATACCTGCTCCCATACCTGTTTTGCTCACCCAGACATGGTTCGCATCAAGATAGCTATCAAGAGTAAAGTCTTGTGCAACCGGGTTTTGAACACTGAATAAACAAGAAAAAGAGTCACGCCATAACGTTACCTGATGAAACGACTGCGGCATACTATCGAAACGGTTAATGACCAGATCTACCTGCCCCTGCTCCACTTCCAGAAAACTCATATCACTGGGGTTGAGTATATCCAAAACAACACCAGGCGCTTCTTGCGCCAATCTTTCAAGCACGTAAGGCATCAGAGTTGACTCACCATAATCGCTTGTCATGATACGAAAGACACGGTCGGTAGATGCTGTATCAAATTCAGTTGTAGGTTCTATTACCTGCTCAATACTGGCAAGAATCTGCCTGACCGACGATTGCATCTGCATCGCCCGTTCTGTGGGCATCATTCCATCACTGGTTCTTACCAGTATCGGATCATTAAATGCTTCTCGTAATCGCTTAAGGCTATTACTCATCGCTGGCTGAGTAATGCCCAGCAAGCTAGCTGAGCGAGTAACGTTACGCTCACGCAGCAATACATCAAGATAAATCAATAAATTAAGGTCTATGTGATCCAGGTTCATAGCGACTACCCAATATTTTTTTTATAATATCAGAGCTTAAATTCATAACATTCATAATATGAATGGCAGACATAAGTGACATTGATTTCAATTATACCAAAACTTTCCATAGAATGATCTCAAAGTTAACCAAGGCAGTTTTGACTCCCTTCAATAATCAGGCAGGACTAACCATGTCAAATTACACAAAAGATATCGATGCAGTTGCTACGCTTTGTGAAGCGAACGGCTCTTCTTGGAACACTATCAACCCTGAATATGTTGCTCGCATGCGTGCTCAGAATAAATTCAAAACGGGTTTAGACATCGCTAAATACACTGCTGACATAATGCGCGCTGACATGGCGGCATTCGACGCTGACAAAACCAAGTACACTCAGTCTCTGGGTTGCTGGCACGGTTTCATTGGTCAGCAGAAAATGATTTCTATTAAGAAGCATTTCAACGGCCAAACTGATCGCCGTTACTTGTACCTGTCTGGCTGGATGGTTGCTGCTCTGCGTTCTGACTTCGGCCCTCTGCCTGACCAGTCTATGCACGAGAAAACTACTGTTGCCAGCCTGGTAGAAGAGTTGTACACCTTCCTGCGTCAAGCGGATGCTCGTGAACTGGGCGGCCTGTTCCGTGAACTGGACGCTGCCCGTGAAGCTGGCGATACTGCTGCTGAAGCTGCTGTACAAGATAAAATCGACAATCACGTGACTCACGTTGTGCCAATTATTGCTGACATCGATGCTGGTTTCGGTAACGCTGAAGCAACTTACATCATGGCTAAGCAAATGATCGAAGCCGGCGCATGTTGCCTGCAGATCGAAAACCAGGTTGCAGATGAAAAGCAATGTGGTCACCAGGACGGTAAGGTAACCGTACCTCATGCAGACTTCCACTCTAAACTGCGCGCTCTGCGTTATGCTTTCCTGGAACTGGGTGTCGACAACGGCGTTATCGTTGCACGTACTGACTCTGAAGGTGCTGGCCTGACTAAGGAAATCGCAGTGGTTAAAGAGCCAGGCGATCAAGGCGACCAGTACAACTCATTCCTGGACGTTGAAGAAATTGACGTAGCTGATATGGCTGAAGGGGATGTATGCTTCAACCGTAATGGCAAGCTGGTTCGTCCTAAGCGTCTTCCTTCTGGTCTATATCAGTTCCGTCAGGGTACAGGTGAACAACGTTGCGTATTTGATAGCATCGAAGCTATTAAAGCGGGTGCTGACCTGCTGTGGATCGAAACAGCAACGCCAAACGTTCAAGACATCGCCAACATGATGAATGAAGTGCGTAAAGAGATTCCTGATGCGAAGCTGGTTTACAACAACAGCCCATCGTTCAACTGGACTCTGAACTTCCGTCAGCAGGCATACGACATCATGGTCGAAGAAGGCAAAGATGTTTCTGCTTACGACCGTGCTAACCTAATGTCTGTTGAATATGATGAGTCTGAATTGTCTGCTCTGGCTGACGATAAGATCCGCACCTTCCAGGCCGATTCTGCTCGTGAAGCAAACATTTTCCACCACTTGATCACACTGCCGACTTACCACACTGCAGCCCTGTCTACAGACAACCTGGCGAAAGAGTACTTCGGTGAAGCCGGTATGCTGGGCTATGTAAAAGGCGTACAGCGTCAAGAAATCCGTCAGGGTATCGCATGTGTTAAGCACCAGAACATGTCTGGTTCAGATATGGGCGACGACCACAAAGAATACTTTGCTGGTGAGAATGCTCTGAAAGCTGGTGGTGCGAAAAACACATCTAACCAATTCAGCTAAGCTGAATTAGCTTAAATAGAGCACCATGCATAAGTACCCTGATTAACCAGGGTACTCTCCATTCTTGGACATAAAGGCGACCCCTGTTTAATAAGGTGTCGCCTTTTTAATGAGTAGGATCCTTTCGTAAAGATAATCAGAAACTACCCCACGAAAGAATCGAATGGCTTTTTACGTTAGAATTCTAACCTGCTTTCTACTGCAAACTGATTAAGTGATTTCTAATATGACTAATACACCTGCTTTTCTTAAAGATGCTAAAGATTTGTTAACCGAACAAGGGTTTACTACGAGTGATACCTGGTATCACGGTACTTCATCGGCACTGGTCGAATCGATCAAAAAGCAGGGCTTGAAACGCTCCGGTGACAAAGAGCTGAAGGAGGCCGCCAAAAAAACCATGGCAACTATCGGAAACAACTATACTGAATCGATTGAGCCGGTTTTTTTGACGCAGAGTAAAGAATTAGCTTATTACTGGGCGGAGCAAACGGTTAGAGACCGCAGTGTCCGGGTTGAGGGTGATGAGCAGCCCGTCGTATTTACAGTAAAACTCCCAAAAGGATTGAATAACCAGGTAAAACCGGATGTAGGCGCAGCGAGCTTACTGCTAGTAAAAGAAGGTGAAAACTTTATGGCTTATCTGGCCGGTGTTTATCAGGCGAATGGGTTTGATGCTCCTGACATAGATTTGATGAAAGCCGACCGTATGGAGTACTTAACTAAACTGGGCATGGCTTATTTTAATGCGGATGTAGATGCTTCTTGCCTGGATATAATGACTGACTAATTGTATTTATAGTATGATGATTTCATCGTAAATTCAGCCAGATCATTTAACTAAACTATTTGATAAGGTTACAGAGGACGTTGCGGCGTCCTTTTTTATTTGAGCACACTGATAATTAAATCTTTACGAGCGCACCCCTCTTCCAACTTCTGCATATCAGCCAGCTCTACTGCAATCTCAACCGGAACACTCATCACTCTGCGAGCTTTTGTTTTATCGTTAATTGGTATTTCCAGAATTATTTTCTGCCCAGCCACACGCAAAAAAATGCTTGTTTGATTGGCCACGCTAATATATTCCTGCTTCTCTAGTGACATCTGCTCATCATATACAGATACCCGACCACGATAACAGTTAAGATCAGACACCCCTGCAGCCGTCGGCTCCTGATTCTGTGTAGGGTCGGCACCCGCCAATATCGACTGCTGAATCTGTAAGGCAGCAGAACGTTCTGCACTATCATTTGTCAGAAATGCCATATCAAATCCCTCATTATCCTGATTTAACACCCAAGAAATAGCGACAGCGGTTAACAACAATATAGAAATACCCTTCATGGTATCGTTCATAACTAACGTCCAAGCTTTTTATAATCGTAAGTATGTTGTAAATAGCCACAGTAAACAATCAAACAACTGTTTTAAGGCCTATGCAAATTATAAAGGAAATCCCTTAATAAATAGTTAAACATCAAGTATTCTTTAAGAAAAAACAGTGGCGATTCACAGAGGACTTAAAATGCCCATTCAAATACCCAAACTGCAGGATGCGAACTTACAACTGGATAATCGTATTGCTCTTCTGACATTGAATCGTGACGATGTGCGTAACGCCTTAACCGGTACACATTTGATTGATGACATACTAAAAGCCATTCAATGGGTTAATCAAAACGATGGCGTTTCTGTGCTCGTCATTACCGGGGCTGGCAGCGCATTTTCAGCGGGCGGTAATATAAAAGAGATGCTTGAGCGTGATGGTGAGTATAGCAACGGTGCTTTTAGCGGCGATGTCTACGAAGTACAAAATAAATACCGCAACGGAATCCAAAAAATACCTTTGGCTGTTTATAACTGCGAAGTCCCCGTTATCGCTGCAGTGAATGGCCCGGCCATTGGGGCTGGCTTTGACCTGACCTGCATGTGCGACATGCGCATAGGATCGAGCAACGCATTATTGGGCGAAACTTTTGTCAATCTCGGCATTATTCCGGGTGATGGTGGTGCCTGGTTCCTGCAACGGCTCATCGGCTATCAAAAAGCGGCTGATATGACTTTTACAGGACGCCTGGTTAAAGCAGACGAGGCTAAATCAATGGGCTTACTGTTAGACGTCGTCAGTCCTGATGAACTCATGCCTGCCGCCATGAAGCTGGCTAAGCAAATTGCTGCAAAGCCGCCACAAGCCACTCGCCTGACTAAGCGCCTGATGAAAGCGGCACAACGCCAGGAACTGGCAGATTTTCTGGATCTATGTGCTGTTTTTCAAGGTATGTGCCACAACACCGATGATCATCTGGAAGCCGTTAGCGCTTTTGTCGAGAAACGACCGGGAAAATACCAGGGCAAATAACATTGCATAAAAAACCGGCGCAAGTGAAGTGCTCCGGTTTTTTACTCTATTTCTAACGTCTGGCTTTTAGTTTCTAACTTTTAACGACGAATTTCTTACGTGCTATAAAAACCAAACCTAACGCGGTTAACAGTAAAGTACCAGGTTCAGGCACATCACCAGTGGGGGGTGTTGACCGCGTACTACCCGAAATAGCGGCTAATTTTATAGCATCCCAGCTATTATCACCTATAGATTGCCCTCCTGACCCAACAGCTGACATATAAGCCCCAATGATCCAATAACTGGAGTACACTGAATTCAGATTACTGTTAACTGATTCATTACCTGTTCCTGGATTTGAATGATGGCTTATTACACTCCAGCCGTTTGCAGGTAAGCCCGCCAAACTCACTCCACCAATACTCTCAGCTGACGGAGAGGTTGGAGTTGCCTGGTACGCCATGACAGTCACATCAGAATCATTGCTATACCATCCGATATCAAACGCCTCTAACGAAAACTCTTTAGCGCCAAAATCAAACATAACCATTTCATAATTGCCACCATTGTCTATTGCATGATTATCGCTACCTGAATTTCCGTATCCGCTTCCATCAGCACCATAACCATCCTGATCAATAACTAACCCAAACTGATTGTGCGCCAACAGGCCAGTAACATTATTAATTGGACCTGATCCTGATACCGGTGCAGCCCAGGCAGACAATCTAGTGACTGTTGCTGAATCATTGGCTGTAAATTGATAGGTACCCGCTGTAGACGACGATACGCGGTAATCACCATTAGATGATGTTTTAAAATTCCAACTAACAGACGCATTGGCAGCCAGGCTGGTTACCGCCAGTAAAGCGCATAATCCAATCTTTAAGTTAATATTTTTCATAAGGCCATCCATGCATTTAATATTGATATTCTTAATAAAAAGAATACTAGTAGCAACAATCAATTAAAACAAGGATGATTTTACATAAAAAAATTAATTACTTTAAAATCAGATACTTATTAATTTAAAACGCACGTTTATACAAAAAATTAAAACAAGATATTTAATTTGTATCTTTCAATAAGCTAGCTTTTAAAGCAACAGCCTTATCTCTTTCTTCAAAGATCTCAGCCGCTCTTAACGCTCGCTCAAGATAGATTATTGCTTCTTTCTTCCTACCAATAGCGTTAAGCGCAACGGCCAAATGATAAAGGATTTCAGGGGAGTTTGAGTCACGGGAATTCGCTTCTCTGAGATATTTCAAACCGCCTTCTGCATTACCCGATTCTACTAATAACCACCCTAAAGTATCTGCAATCTGGGGAATATGAGCGGCCTTAGCGTACGCACCTTTTGCATATTCTAAAGCCTCAGGGCGCTTCAGTTTATACAAGACATGAGCCATATTATTAAGTAACAACGGATCTTCAGGAAAGCGGTTTAACAGCTGCACTAGTAGAATAGCCGCTTGCTTATAGTCTTGAGTGATAATCAAATACTCAGAATAGGCCAACTTAATTTTTAAATCATCAGGATGAACCGACAACCAATCTTCTAAAACACGGCCGGATTCAGCTGGTTTGTTCTGTGCTTGTAGCGCCTTATAACGACTGCTAATCAAACCACTAGCAGGCCTGATCGAAAGCCCAAGCAGGTATTGCTCATCTGCCTGTTTATAAAGTTGGCGTGCCATATAAACATCACCTAGTAATTGAAAACCTACGGGATTACCGGGATAGTCTACTTGTAACTTCCTGGATGCTTTTTCTGCACCGTCAAGTATCCCAAGCTTGATACTCAACTCAACTTCTAAGACTTCGGCTGGAAAATAATCAGGCTCAGCCTGCAACACCTTTGATAAGGAATAGCGAGCATCCGCAACTTCGTCAATACGCAGCTGTAAGTTAGCGATTTTGTAGAGTGATCCGGCATCAAAGCCTGCCATTTTCACCATTTGTTTGAAGGTAACCTGGGCCGCTTTAGGCTCATTTTTTAATATCTGTATTTGCCCCAATACAGAAAGAACGGCTAAGTTATCTGCGTGATTCTGCACGCCGGTTCTAGCCACACTTTCTGCAAGATCAAGCTTCTCCAATTTCACATAAAGGTCGGTCAGATAAAGCACCACTTCTAGTGAGCGGCTATCTAATGCGAACGCTTTTTCAGCCCATCTCAATGCCTCATCCTGTTTTTCAGATGCCAGTTCGAGCCGAGACATCTCCAACATCACACTGGTGTTTTCGGGATACTGAACCAGCAACAACTCCATTTGAGTGCGTGCCTGAGGTAGCTTTTGTTCCGCTATATCTATTTTTACAAGATTTATCTGTGCTGCTGAGAAGCTCGGGGCTTGTTTCAAAATAAGATTAAATTGCTCGCGAGAGCTTTTCATTTTTCCTTGTGAGAAAAGTGCGATACCCAAGAGATTGCGATAAGTAACATTGTCTGGATCAAGGTCTACTAACTGATGCGCTGTACCTTCAGCCTTTTCAAAAGCCTTTTGCTTTAAATATGAAACGGTTAAAAGGAAGCCCGTTTGCAGTGTTGGCTCCTGAGCATGAATTTTTTCTAAAGCCTGCATTCCTTGCTCAACATCCCCGGATCTGAGCAAACTTTTGGCAAGTTGCGTTTTTGTAAAAAGACTCCCCCCGGCACGCACCGCTTCCTCCAGTAAACGGGTGGCTCTATCGTGTCTTCCTGTCTGGCTATATGCCGCCGCCAACATGGTCAGAAGATCTGCATCAGACTGAAGAAGCGAGCGAGCAGTATTCAATACCTTTATTGCATTCTCCGGATTGCCCTGCTTAAGCAGAACATCCGCCAGCAACTTATGGGCACCAACATCGGACGGCACTTTGTTCAGATACAACTGAAGGTAATTACGCACAGATTCCAGCTGATTTAAAGCATAATGCGCCAATGCCGCTGACATCAGCAATTGAGGATCGGAAGCGACTTTGTCTTTAGATAGCACAGCAATCACCTCTGTGCATTTAACATATTCTAAACGTGCGCCTTCCTCATCACCCGCCTTTGATAACAGCAACCCTCGAAAATAAGCGGCACGCGGCTCATAAGGATATTCTTTTTTTAAAAAAACCAGATCGTCAGCAGCTTCGTCCAAACGTGCAAGATCAATTAAAGCCCCTACTTTTGCGACCCTGGCGTCCACATGGCTGGGCTGGATCGTTAAGGCTTTTTGATAACTCTGTATAGCCGACGCCAAATCACCCTGCGCATGCATCACTGAAGCATGACTATTCCATGAGCGCGCATCCTCAGGCCAATCGGTGATCACCACCTCAGCGTTCTCCAGCGCCTCAACCAACGCACCTTCTCTGATTAGCAAGATAACATTCGCCAGACGCGGCAATAAAGCACGCGCATCCTTATCCAATGCCAAATCTATAGAAAAGCGCGCATCGGGTAGCTGATCTAAAAGTGTGTAGGCTTCAGCCCGATAACCTAAAAGATCTACTTGGACAGGCTGCGACAAGCCGTCTACCTGTAAATCTGAGATGATCCTTTGATAATTACCTAACTGCAGATAGGACTTGGCC
>NZ_JBFIIH010000047.1:0-26615 GCF_041601355.1 Neptunomonas sp. | reverse complement strand
TTGCGCACGTTTTCTTCCTCAGCCATCACCATGACGCTATCAAAGAAAGCATCAACATCACTTTGTAACGATGCCAATTCAGCAAGTGCGGATGTGTAGTCACCCGCATCGAAGAATGGCTGTGCGCGTTTCTGCAGAGCTTCTACGCTGTTGTGAAGAGTGATCTCCTCGGCCTGACTTAATAGTGATGCGTCTACAGTGATCTCTGCATCAGTTTTATTTTTTGCCAGTATATTTGAAACACGTTTATTTGCTGCTGCAAGAGAGGCTGCCTGAGGCAACATTTTGAAGCTATTAACTGCATTAACGCGCTTGTCAAAATCAAGCGGCTGGGTTGGCCGGACTGCAACGACGGCGAGGTAGCTATCGATTGATACGCCTTTGTCTTCGTACCATGCACGTAAGCGCTCGAGCATAAAGTCAGTCACTTGTGCTGCTGCCGTATCGGCAGCGGGCAGGTTTGCATGTAATGAAACGGCTTTTGTAACCAGGTCTTTAAGGTCAAGACTCAGCTTATTCTCAATAAGAATTCGTAACGTACCCAAAGAAGCACGGCGTAACGCGAACGGGTCTTTAGAGCCTGTAGGTGGCTGCTTGATGCCAAACAAGCCGGTTAGTGTGTCGAGGCGATCAGCCAGCGCTACGGCGATTCCTGCGTCACTTTGCGGAAGGATGTCACCGGCAAATTTAGGAAGGTACTGTTCGTTAATAGCTAATGCTACTTCTTCAGGTTCGCCGTCATGCAGTGCGTAGTGATATCCCATCAGGCCTTGCAGGTCGGTAAACTCAAACACCATGTCGCTCAGCAGGTCGCCTTTGGCAAGGTAACCGGCCCGTTTGGCATGGCTGACATCTGTACCGAGTTGTCCGGCAATGTAGCCCGCGAGTTCAGAAATGCGCATGGCTTTATCGTAGACAGTGCCGAGTTGGTTCTGGAAAACAACGCTGGAAAGTTTTTCCACGCGGGATTCCAATGTAGTTTTTTTGTCGGTTTCAAAGAAGAAAGCGGCGTCTGCCAAACGTGGTCGAATAACCTTTTCGTTCCCTTCGATCACTTGCTGCGGGTCTTTGGATTCAATGTTGGCTACTGTGATGAAATAAGGTAATAGCTTGTTGTTCGTGTCGACCGCATGAAAGTATTTCTGATTTTCTTTCATGGACAGGATCAGTGCTTCCGCGGGTACATCCAGAAAGCGTTCTTCAAAACGGCCAGTCAAAGCTACTGGCCATTCATTCAGTGCTGTCACTTCATCAAGCAATTCAGGATCAATTTCTGCAACACCACCTAGTGTTGTGCCGGCGGCAATCACTTGTGTTTCTATTTTTGCGCGGCGGATGGCAAAGTCAGCAATCACATAACCTGGTGATAGCAATTTGTCTTCATATTCAGACGCGGCCATTAACTCAATGTCGTGATTATAATGGAAACGGTGACCGCGCGTTTTGCGGCCTGTAGTAAGTCCCAGAATAGTTGCAGGAATCACTTCATCGCCAAACAGCATTACCAGCCATTTAGAAGGTCTTACGAACTCAATACGACTTGCGCCCCAGCGCATACGTTTGGGAATAGGCAGTGCGTTGATTGAGTCCTGTACAAAGCCAGGCAGCAACGAAACAGTATCGGCGCCCTTCTCTGTTGTGCGATATACAAAGTAGTCGCCTTTGTCTGTCTCCAGTACTTGTAACGCTGAAGACTCGATACCGCATGAGCGCGCAAATCCATCAATGGCTTTCTGGGGTGCCTTGCATGAAGGGCCCCGCTTTTCAATATCACTATCCGGCTGTTGGCTGCTGACCGCAGAAATTTTTACCGCTAAACGGCGTGGTGCGGCATATGATGTTACATCCTCAAAGCTGATATTGGCTTTAGAGAGTGCATCTACGATACCTTTAGTAAAAGCAGCGGAAAGGCTTTTCAGGGCTTTGGGTGGTAACTCTTCAGTTCCCAGCTCTACAAGGAAATCACGGTTCGTCATTACTTTTCCTCCTTGTTTTCGGCTATGTGTGCAGCCAGTACTTCGTTTCGCAATGCTTCTGGCGCTAATGGAAAGCCTAATGCTTTACGTGTCTCAAAATATCCTTGAGCTACGCCGCGAGCTAATGTGCGTACTCGTAGAATGTAGCGTTGCCGCTCTGTAACGGAGATGGCGTGGCGAGCATCAAGCAGGTTAAACGTGTGTGAAGCTTTCAGGACTTGTTCGTACGCTGGAAGTGGAAGATTCACAGCTAAGAGTTTGTTGCATTCTGCTTCGTAATGATCAAAATTCTCGAACAACTTCGGCACGTCCGCATGCTCAAAGTTATACGTTGATTGTTCCACTTCATTTTGGTGGAAGACATCACCGTAGGTTACTACGCTGCCATCCGGACTTCTTGCCCAAATGAGATCATAAACGCTATCGACGTTCTGCAAGTACATGGCAATACGCTCTAGACCGTAAGTGATCTCACCCGTTACCGGGTAGCATTCAAGGCCGCCTGCTTGTTGGAAGTATGTGAATTGAGATACTTCCATTCCGTTAAGCCAAATCTCCCAGCCTAATCCCCATGCGCCCAATGTAGGTGACTCCCAGTTATCTTCTACGAATCGGACGTCGTGCACCAGTGGATCAACACCCACTCTTTGTAGTGATTCAAGATAAAGCTCCTGAATATTGTCTGGGGATGGCTTAAGGGCTACCTGAAACTGATAGTAATGCTGCAGGCGGTTTGGGTTCTCACCGTAGCGGCCATCGGTGGGTCTGCGGCTGGGTTGGACATAAGCCGAACGCCATGTCTCAGGACCAATTGCACGTAGGAAGGTGGCGGGATGAAATGTCCCTGCGCCTACTTCCATATCCAGCGGTTGAATAATGACACAGCCCTGCTCGGCCCAATAGGTTTGAAGTGCCAGGATCAAGCCCTGGAACGTACTTACATCCGGAGTCACATTGTCCGTCACGGGAACCACCATTTATGAAAGAGAGTGAAAAAATTAGCGCTAAATTATACACCATTGGCTTTCTTTTTCCTTTTCAAAACTAAACAGGTGTGGCCGAAAACACTAAACATGCGGTTTTTTTGTCTACTACTTTTATTTCAGATAGTTAAAAACACAAAAATTATTTGAAAACCCAATTTATGAAATTCTTTTTATCTTAATTATATATAATGATATTTTTATTTTGAGGCCGTCTGATGAAGCAAATAAAAGCTATTGTTGCGATTGCAGTTCTGGGGCTGATGTCTTTATTGCCTCTTAAATGGGCGCAATCAATAGGTGCATTCATCGGTAAACGCGCAGAAAAAAACCAGAATTCGGTCTTGGGTAGAATTACAAAGATTAATATTGAGCTATGTTTTCCCGAGCTTTCATCTGAGCAAAGAAACAGACTGATACAAGAGAGCCTTATCGAAACAGGTAAAACGTTTTCAGAAATGGGGATGTCATGGATGTGGCCGCCAGCCCGCACTCTTAAAACGATTAAAGAGGTTAATAACGAAGCGCTGGTTAACGACAGTTTACGACATGGTTCGGGAGTAATTGTTATAGCGCCGCATTTGGGTAATTGGGAAGTCCTTAACCTCTACCTGTCAGAACGTTATACGTTAACTGCTATGTACCGTCCCCCAAAATTAAAATTGATGGACGATATGATAAAAAAAATGCGCGCCCGTTTAGGGACTAAGCTTGCTCCCGCCAATTCATCGGGTGTCAGAATTGTAATGAAGGCTTTAAAACGGGGCGAGATGGTTGGCATATTGCCTGATCAGGAGCCTTCTGCCGGAGGTGTATACTCCCCTTTTTTTGGCCAGCCCGCCTATAGTATGAAGCTACTGGCACAGCTGGTAAGGCAAACGGGGGCCCGGGTTATTTGCGGTTATGCTGAACGATTGGAAAACGCAGCAGGGTTTAACCTGCATTTTGTTGAAGCAGATCCTTCTATTTATGATAAGGATCTGGTACTGGCAGTAGAAGGCATGAATCGCTCTGTAGAGCGTTGTGTGCGTGCTTTACCAGCGCAGTATCAGTGGGAATATAAGCGCTTTAATCATCAACCTGAAGGCCTTCTGAGTCCTTACCGGAATCGATAGTTTTAGCGCTTCCAGAAGGCTGGCGTAAATAATACCAATAGTGTGAACACCTCTAAGCGCCCTAGAAGCATTGCGAAACACAGAATCCATTTAGCCGTTTCGTTGAGGTTTCCATAATTGACGGCCACGTCTCCAAGCCCTGGTCCCAGGTTGTTTAGCGCAGCACCAACCGCTGACCAGGCGGTTACTTGATCAAGTCCTGTTCCCAGTAGTGCAATCAGCATGATGATAAATACTATCAAATAGACTGAAAAGAATCCCCATACGGCTTGAAGCACTCTATCTGAAATAGGCTTGTTGCCTAGTTTTACCGGGATGACAGCATTGGGGTGTACCAGTCTCATAATCTCCCTGTGGCCCTGTTTTAAGATCAGAAGTACCCGAATGACCTTCATGCCTCCACCTGTTGATCCGGCACAACCACCTGCAAATGCTGCAACAAACAGCATAAAAGGAAGCATGGCCGGCCAGTGAGCAAAGTCGGCTGTTGAGAATCCTGTTGTAGTGGCAATTGAGACAACCATGAATATAGATTTTCGCATTGACTCAACCGGAGCGTATGTTTCCGTCCCGATCAGAGCAAACATTGTGATCATGCTGACGGTTGCCAATATGCCAACGTAGAATTGGAATTCCGGATCCTGGAAGTAATGTAATATGGATTTCTGTCGCCAGGCAAAGAAGTGAAGGCTGAAGTTGACTGCTGATACGACCATGAAAAATGTGCAGATCGCCTCGATAGTTGCGCTATCAAAATAACCCATACTGGCATCGTGTGTGGAAAATCCGCCGATGGCTACTGTCGAAAAACTATGTCCTATCGCATCAAACAAGGTCATTCCTGCTGCCCAATATCCTAAGGCGCAGGCCACCGTCAGAGATAAATAGATATACCAAAGCGCTTTTGCCGTTTCTGTAATGCGAGGTGTAAGTTTGTTGTCTTTAACGGGGCCTGGTGTTTCGGCGCGATACAGCTGCATTCCCCCGATACCTAGCATCGGAAGTATGGCGACAGCCAGGACGATAATACCCATGCCACCTAACCACTGGAGTTGTTGCCGATAATAAAGAATAGACTTGGGCATAATGTCTATGCCGGTCATGACGGTCGCCCCGGTCGTCGTTAGCCCGGAGAGTGATTCAAATACGGCATCTACCACCGTTAGGTGTGGGCTTTCTGAGAGCATTAAGGGCACTGCCCCGAACAAGCCTAATACCACCCAGAACAAGACAGTAATTAAAAAACCATCCCGTGTTCGTAGATCCTGTCTCACGCGATAAACAGGTAACCAGATCAAAAATCCTGTTATCAGTGTGATGGCAAATGCGCCAACGAAGGCGTAATCATGGCCGTCATCATAAAAGATAGACACTCCTATGGGTGGCAGCATTGTGATACTAAACACCATGAGGAGTATGCCCAGAATTCTTAGAATAACGCGATAGTGCATAGCCAGATCTCAGAATTAAAAGAATGCAAGACCGACTTGGAATAGTCGCTCTACTTCACCGATTCGTCGTTTATCTACCAGGAATAAAATCACATGATCTCCGTTTTCGACGACAACATCGTCATGCGCGATGAGTACTTCATCGTGCCGCACGATTGCACCGATGGTTGTACCGGGAGGTAGATCTATATCTTCAATGGTCCGGCCAACCACTTTTGAGCTTCGTTTATCGCCATGCGCAACTGCTTCTAATGCTTCTGCTGCGCCGCGCCTTAAGGAGTGAACGGCGGCAACATCGCCACGTCTGACATGAGTCAGCAAAGCCCCAATGGTGGTTTGCTGAGGTGAGATGGCGATATCAATGACTCCTCCCTGTACAAGATCTACATAAGCGGGGTTATTGATAAGCGTCATGACCGTTCTTGCACCCAGTCGTTTTGCCAGCATGGATGCCATTATGTTGGCTTCGTCATCATTTGTCAGGGCGCAGAACACATCAGTGTCTTCTATATTTTCTTCTAGCAGTAACTCTTTATCCGAGGCGCTGCCATTTAATACTATGGTGTTGTTTAATGTTCTGGCTAGCTGGTTACACCGTGGCATGCTCCGCTCAATAATTTTAACGCGAAAGTCTGCTTCGATATTGCTCGCCAATCTGGCGCCAATGTTGCCTCCTCCCGCAATCATGATGCGTTTATAAGGGTTGTCTAGTCGGCGCAGTTCACTCATTACCGCACGGATATCTTTTTTAGCAGCGATGAAAAACACTTCATCGTCTGCTTCAATGACAGTACTCCCTTGAGGAATAATGGGTTTACCTTGTCGGAATATTGCAGCAACGCGTGTATCTACTGCTGGCATATGCGTCCGCAGGTAGGAAATCTCTCTTCCTACCAATGGTCCGCCATAATAAGCTTTTACTGCAACAAGTTGAGCCTTACCATCAGCAAAATCCAATACCTGTAATGCGCCAGGTTGCTCTATCAGCCGCTTGATATGCTGCGTGACCAGCTGTTCCGGGCTGATAAGTACATCGATAGGCAGCGCATCTTTATTGAACAGTAGTTTGTCTTGTTGGAGGTAGTCATGCGCACGAACACGGGCAATTTTTGTGGGAATGTTAAATAACGTCTGGCCAATCTGACAGGCAATCATATTGACTTCATCGCTGTTCGTTACTGCGATTAACATGTCAGCATCCTGTGCGCCGGCTTGTGCCAGCGCGCTTGGATAGGACGCGCTTCCTTCAACGGTTCGGATGTCTAGCCTGTCCTGCAGTTCACGAAGTCTATTGATATCGGTATCAATAATAGTGATGTCATTTGCTTCGTTTGCCAGGTTTTCTGCCAGTGTGCCGCCAACCTGGCCAGCCCCAAGAATAACTATTTTCATCCGTTGATTCCGCTAAATTGGATCGGTAGCTTTTTTCAGCGTGGCATAAAAGAAACCATCATGCCCATTTGGCTGTGGGAATAGCTGTTTGCCAAAGGGGCGTTCAAGGCCCCAGCTTGCGTCAATGGGTATATGGATCGCGTCACTATTTTCTTTTATGAAGCGCTCTATGAGTCGTTCATTTTCCTGCGGAAATATTGAGCAGGTTGCGTAAACCAGTGTCCCACCCCTTTTCAGCATACGCCATAAATTATTAAGTATTTTTAGTTGCAGACTGGATAGTTGATGTATCTCTTCCGCTTTGCGCAGGATTTTGATGTCCGGATTACGACGAATCACACCCGTGGCGCTACAGGGTGCATCAACCAGAATTTTGTCATATTCTTTTTGGTCCCACCATTCTGTTGATGTTGCATCCGCAATAATGATTCGTGCGTTAAGCTTTAATCGTTCAATATTTTCATTAATTCTATCCGCGCGCTTCGGCGATATCTCCAGAGCATCAACCGAAATATTCGGGCTTGATTCCAGTAAATGACAAAGTTTTCCTCCTGGCGCTGCGCAAGCGTCCAGAATTTTATCACCCTCTTGTGCGGCCAGAAGAGAGCTGCTCAGTTGTGCTGCTTCATCCTGGACGCTGACATCACCTTCAGCAAACCCCGGTAGTTCGTGTACATCGACAGCTGAACTTAGCGTGATACCCTGCGTTGAGTACGCGCAAGGCACTGCGCTAATGCCTGCGCTTTCTAATCGTGAAAGATATGTTTCACGTGAAACATGCAGTTGATTAACGCGGATTGTCATTGGAGCCTGGGAGTTATTTTGGATTAAAATTTCTTGCCAAAATTCTGGCCAGTTATGCTTTAGCTTTTCTATAAACCAGTTAGGGTGATTAAATAGAAATACTTGTTCATCATATAAAGATTCAATGATTTGATCTTTTTCCCGGCTGAAGCGCCGAAGGATGGCATTGAGCAAACCGCTGGCTCTTGCCGCCTCGAGCTGATGGGTTGCTTCAACTGTTTCGCTAATCGCTGCATGCGCTGGAATGCGCATTTCCAGTAGCTGATATAGCCCTACTAAAAGTAGTGCGCGTATATGCGTGTCCGATTTACGAATGGGTCTTTCAAGTAAAGTGTCAGCAATTAGCTGGAGCTTTGGGTAATTTCTTGCTGTGCCATAACAGAGCTGCCTTAAAAGCCCCCTGTCCTTATCGTCACAGCGTAGAAGTGATTCTGTCAGCGTCTGTTTTAACGACCCCTTGTCTTCTAGTAAAGGGGCTATGGCTAAAGCGGCAAGGCCGCGTACATTGATCATTTGCCTAATCCTATACCCAACTCGTCACCTGAACTTTTATCTGAGTTCGCACCTAAAATCACGCCGACCGAAAAGAGCTCTTTGCGGGAATTAAGCACATCCCGAGTAAGAAGAGGCTTTCCTCCCGGCAGCTGTAAACGCTCGATCGCTAATGCCGTACCGTTACCGCAGGCAACGATGATGCTGTCTTTACGTGTTTCGATAATAGTGCCGGGCGTGGTTTCGGTGATTGCCGTTGTAGTAGCAGACGGTCCTTCAGTGAATGGTGATGCTTTTAATATTCGTATGTTATTGGTTTCGAGTACAGTGTAAGCGATGGGCCAGGGTGACAGCCCTCTTATTTGCCTACAGATGACTTCTGAATTATCAGACCAGTTAATCAGCCCCTCCTGCTTTTCTAGCTTATGTGCATAACAGGCATCCGCATCATTTTGTTTGATGGGGTTGAGTTGTCCCATCTGGATGATGCCAAGTGTCTCGATCAGCGCTGTGGCCCCTATCTCAGCTAAGCGATCATGCAGGCTACCACTGGTATCATCTGCTTGGATGTCACAGCTACTTTTATACAGCATGTCTCCCGTATCAAGCCCTTCGTCCATCTGCATGATGGTAATGCCGGTTTCTGCGTCCCCCGCCAGCAGTGAGCGATGTATCGGTGCGGCGCCACGCCAGCGAGGCAGTAATGATGCATGAACATTTATACATCCATGCCTGGGTATGTCTAATACCGCTTTTGGTAAGAGTAAACCATAGGCGACAACCACCATCAGATCTGCGTTAAGTGCGGCCAACTCTGCCTGCTCAGCGCCGCCTTTGAGGCTTTGCGGCTGAAAAACAGGGATATCATTTTCAGTGGCAAGCGACTTTACCGGGCTGGCTTTTAGTTTGCGGCCCCGGCCAGCAGGACGATCCGGTTGCGTGTATACGGCAATAACCTGATGCTCACTGTTGATTAGTGCGGCTAAACTGCTTGCTGCGAAGTCGGGCGTGCCAGCGAAGATTATTCTTAATGGTGTTGTCATGTGGTATCCATAAACAAAAACAGGCTTGCATAACGCAAGCCTGTTGATAATCAGTATTGAATAAGCTTAGTTCACTTGTTCAAGTTTATGTATTTTCTCCAGCTTGGAGCGTATGCGGTTGCGTTTCAGTGTGGAGAGGTAATCGACAAACAGCTTACCATTCAGGTGGTCTATCTCATGCTGAATACAAACGGCGAGTAAGTCGTTCGCTTCCATTTCGAAACTCTCTCCATTTCGATCAAGTGCTTTTACCCGGATATGGTTCGGGCGTTTGACCTCTTCGTAAAAACCGGGAACAGATAAGCAGCCTTCCTGCATCTCTTCCAGTTCACCAGAAATAACTTCGAAAGAGGGGTTAATCAATACTAATGGTTCATTATTATCTTCTGATACATCAATAGTAATGATTTGACGATGAATGTTGACCTGAGTGGCCGCCAAACCAATACCAGGGGCGTCGTACATGGTTTCAAACATGTCATCGATGATGCTGCGCAGCTCATCGTCAACGTGCGCAACAGGTTCTGCGATGGTACGCAGGCGGGGATCAGGGAATTCAAGAACGGTTAACAGAGCCATAAAATCACATATTCTTCAGAAAGTTATAGAGAAGCGCCATATTCGGCACAAAACATCAATTAACCTATTATACTGATATAGCGCTACGATGCATTTGTCGTTTACCGTTGTTTATTAGATGTGCAATGGAGTATTCCGGGCACTCAGCAAGGGAACTGAGATGAAAAAACTGTTGGGTATATGTTTGGCTTCATGGCTTGCTCTGTCAACGCCTATACAAGTACAAGCAAGGGCTGATCAGATACAGCTACAAGAAAATCATCCGCAAGAATATGTGGTTGTTAAAGGAGATACTCTATGGGATATCTCCGGACATTTTTTGAAAAAGCCATGGCGTTGGCCTGAGCTATGGGATGTCAATCCGCAGATTGATGATCCTCATTGGATCTATCCTGGAGATGTTCTTTACCTGACATGGGTAAATGGGCAGCCAAAATTGCGTTTAAAAGATAACAGAATGCAGCCTCGTGCCCGCGTGTCTAAGCTTGATAACGCTATTCCTGCTATTCCTTTGAAAGATCTGTATGCTTTCCTTAGCGACAATGTTGTACTCGATGACGAGCTGCTTAGGCTGACACCTTATGTCCTGGGTGGTCGCAATGCGCGCATTATTTCCGGTGCAGGCGACAGAATTTATGCGCGTGGTGAGATCGATCAGGGGCACATCGAGCAGAATGTCTATCGTCCTGCTAAGGAATACATAGATCCTGATACTAACGAACTATTGGGATATGAGTTATTAAAAGTAGCTGAAGCTCGTATTACGGCGTTGAGCGATGATATTACCAGCCTGGATCTCATTAAATCCCGGGAAGAAGTGCGTGTAATGGATCGTGTTATCCCTTCACCTGAGACTCGAATTCAGTCGGTATTCTATCCAGCGGCGGCTCCTGTAGAAGTTAAAGGGGAGATTCTGGCGGTTTTACGTGGCGTGACTAAGATTGGGCGATATGATGCAGTGGCCATTAACAGGGGAAACCGTGAGGGCTTGAAGTCGGGACACGTATTTATTGTATCAACGCGTGGTGAGACAATTACTGACCCACTAACCAAAGAAAAGATAACGCTCCCTGCTGAAGAGGCTGGCACGTTAATGATCTTTAAAACCTTTGAGAAAGTGAGCTATGGATTGGTCATGACAGCCACCAATGTGTTGTCTATTGGCGATACTGTTGTTTCACCTGATTTCGAATCGTATTAAATAAGAGAATGATATGCCTAGCGATCCAAAGGACTGGATCGCTATCAGTCAGTTGCCCGGTATTGGACCGGCAACCCTGGGTAAACTTTTCCGAGGAAAATGGACACCTGAGCGACTGGTAGCGGGTCACAGCGAAAAGCATTTAACTTCAGATACACTTCCCTTTCCCCGACTTAACCGTCTGCAGATTACTCAGCTACAGAGTTATGTGATGCAACGCGGTGATCTGTGGGATTCAACGAACCAATTTTTAGAAAAATTACAGAGAATAAACGTCGAATGTTTATTGTCCGACAGCGATACCTATCCTGCCCTGCTGCGAGAAGCACCTGATCACCCCGTTATATTGTTTGTGCAAGGTAATATGGATGCAATGCATTTACCGATGGTCTCGATTGTTGGTAGTCGAAATGCCAGCGCTGCAGGGCTGCGGCATGCTTATCAATTCTCACGCGCCCTCTCTGCAGCAGGCTTTGTGGTATCCAGTGGACTCGCATTAGGTATTGATGGCGCGGCTCATCAGGCCGCTGTTGATTTGCAGCTGCCTACGGTAGCAGTGATGGGTACTGGCAGCGATCGTATTTATCCAGTGCGCCACAAAAAGCTTGCTGAAAAAGTTCTAGACACGGGGGGGGCACTGGTGACCGAGCTCCTCCCGGGAAGCGGGCCCTTAGCGGCGCACTTTCCGCGTAGAAATCGGATTATCAGTGGTTTATCTACCGGTGTGCTCGTTGTAGAGGCCGCATTAAAGAGTGGTTCGCTTATTACGGCAAGAATGGCCATGAATCAAGGCAGAGAAGTTTTTGCATTACCAGGATCAATAGATCATCCAGGGAGTAGAGGCTGTCATTCTTTAATTCGCGAAGGGGCTGTTTTGGTCGAATCTGTCGAGCATATGCTGGAAGAGTTGGCTGTCATGCTCGGTGTCCTCAGAGAGGTGTCGCAGCAAGAGCCAAGCGATGTTCAGAATAATTTATCGCCTGATCAAAATAAAATTCTGAATACGGTCGATTTTTCGTTAACATTATTAGAAGAAATCGTTCCCAGATTAGGCCTGCCCGACAATAATTTGCTGTCCTCTCTACAGTCCGATTTAGTAGAATTGGAGCTTTTGGGGTGGGTAGAATCGATTGGCGGAGGCTATCGGCGTATCCGTTAATGCAGCGTTGATGTACATAGGTAGAGTTGCAACTCGGAGACGAAACAGGTAGTTTTCCGGCTTTAAATCAGAGAGTTTCCTGCATGAACCAGTGGCATTATTCACAGGCTGCCAGAGCATTACATGCCGGGGGAGTGATTGCCTATCCGACCGAGGCGGTATGGGGTTTGGGATGCGACCCTTATAATGAAACAGCCGTTCGGCGATTATTGGCACTTAAGCGGCGCCCTGTACATAAAGGGGTTATTCTGGTGGCCGCCAGCATGACACAGATAGAACCCTTGTTGCGAGGATTGGCACCTGAACATCTTGAGCGCTTACAGGCAAGCTGGCCTGGGCCAAACACATGGTTGCTTCCTGATCCTGATAATATTATTCCGTCGTGGATAAAAGGTAAACATTCATCAGTGGCGGTTAGGGTGAGTGCTCATCCGGGCGTTATTTTGCTCTGCAAAGCGTTCGGCCGGCCGATTGTGTCAACGTCTGCTAATCCTTCAAGTGCTGAACCTGCAAGGTCTCTATTGAGAGTGAATACTTACTTCGGTAAAAAACTGGATTATTACCTGCCAGGAAAACTGGGTGATTTGGCACAACCAACAACCATACAGGATCTGCGTGATAGCCGCGTAGTCCGCTCATAATATTCGACTGACACTGGAGACAGACAGGCTATGTCCGCACCCGATATTAACGCAGTAAAAAGTTACTTATTAGACCTTCAGGATCGTATCTGTCAGGAGTTAGAAGCGGCTGATGGTCAACAAAAGTTCATCGAAGACAGTTGGGATAGGCCTCAAGGCGGCGGTGGTCGTACCCGTGTTATTGTTGATGGCGGGATCTTTGAAAAAGGCGGTGTCAATTTTTCACATGTCTTTGGCGATGCCCTCCCCGCGTCGGCAACGGCACATCGCCCTGAGCTGGCAGGCCGTACTTTTGAAGCGATGGGTGTCTCTCTGGTCATGCACCCACGGAATCCCTACATACCTACCTCGCATGCCAATGTACGTTTTTTTATTGCGGAGAAAGAGGGTGAAGATCCGGTGTGGTGGTTCGGTGGTGGTTTTGATATGACGCCTTATTATGGAAATGATGATGATTGCCGTCACTGGCATATGACGGCCAAGGCCGCCTGTGATCCTTTCGGAGATGATATCTATCCCCGCTTTAAAACCTGGTGTGATGATTACTTTTATCTAAAGCATCGTGATGAGCCGCGTGGTGTGGGTGGTTTATTCTTTGACGATCTCAACGAGCTCGGGTTTGAAAAAAGTTTTGCGCTGATGCAATCAATAGGGAATGCTTATCTTCCCGCTTACGTGCCGATCATTCAGCGCAGAGACGGAACGCCTTATGGTGAAAAACAGCGTGACTTCCAGCTGCATCGTCGTGGCCGTTATGTTGAATTTAACCTGGTTTATGATCGTGGAACCTTATTTGGTTTGCAGTCAGGTGGCCGCACAGAGTCGATCTTAATGTCATTACCGCCTGAAGTACGCTGGGGGTATGACTGGAAACCCGAAGCGGGCAGCGAAGAAGCTGAGCTATACTCGCGCTATCTGCAGCCACAGCATTGGCTCGAGGTATAATAAATGGATCGCTATGCTGTTTTTGGTAATCCCATATCGCATTCAAAATCACCTGCGATTCACACTGAGTTTGCGCAGCAAACCTCACAGTCACTGACGTATGAAGCTATCTGCGCCCCTGTGGGTAAGTTTGCGGCAAGCGTTGACGCGTTTCTTGCTGACGGCGGTAAAGGACTTAATGTCACTGTGCCCTTCAAAGAAGATGCCTGGAAAATGGCTGAGATTTGCTCTGAGCGTGCTCAACTGGCAGGTGCTGTGAACACTCTTTATCTGAATGATCAGGGGCAATTGTGTGGGGAGAATACCGACGGTGTGGGTATGGTACGCGATATCCAGGACAATTATGGTTATAAAATGGCAGGCAAACGTGTCCTGATTCTGGGTGCGGGTGGTGCTGTGCGCGGGGTTATCAGGCCGGTATTGGAGCAGAACCCGCGAGAAGTGGTTATCGCTAACCGGACGCTATCAAAGGCAGAAACGCTGGCCGGGTTGTTTGCTCCCTATGGTCATGTCAGTGCCTCGGCCTTTGACGCACTTGAAGGGCCTTTTGATTTGATTATTAATGGCACTGCTGCAAGCCTGCAGGGCGAAATGCCGACCTTGCCAGAAGGGATGATCCATCCGAAAACCTGGTGCTATGACATGATGTACAGCGCTGGCCAAACCCCGTTCAATCGATGGGCTGAGCATCAGGGTGCTTATCAGCAGCTTGACGGGCTGGGGATGCTGGTAGAGCAGGCAGCCGAGTCTTTTTATATCTGGCGAGGTGTTCGCCCGGACACTGCAGGGCTAATTAATCATTTGCGAAGCCAAATATTAAATCATTGATTTAGAAGCGTTAACGCTCGCTTATTTCCAGCGTTTTCTTGCATACTAGCCGATCAGGGTTTATAAGGTTTATAAACTCTCCGGCTCAGGATGTACCGATGGAAAAGCTTAAGTCCCTCCCCCCCGAAGCCCTGTACAAAGTTTGTGATACCGACATTCTCCCTTTCAGAACAACTGAAACACTGGAAAATTTTAATGGTTTCTTTGGTCAGGAGCGTGCCATTGAAGCGATGGGGTTCGGTGTTGGAATGCGGCGTCCCGGCTATAACTTATTTGTGATGGGTAATCCGCATACCGGGCGTTTCTCTTTTGCCATGGAGAGCCTGAAGGGCATCGCAAAAAAGGAAAAGAAGCCTAGAGACTGGTGTTATCTGAACAACTTACTGGATGATCGCTATCCCGTAGCGGTTGAGTTACAGGCAGGCAAAGCGACGCAGTTACGGCGTGATAACAAACGCATGATTGAAAGCATCATGACTGAGTTGCCAGCGGTTTTTGAAAACCCGGCCTATCAACGTAAAAAAAGCAAAATTGAGCGCGATTTTAATCGCTATTATGATCAGGCTATCGATAACGTTGAAAAGCGCGCCCGTGAACAGAGCATTGCTGTCTATCAGGATGCTGGCACTGTCGGATTTACGCCGGTTGCTGACGGTCAGGCGATGGATGAAGCGGCGTTCTCACAATTACCCGAAGAGGCACGCGATACCTTTTCAAAAAACATCTCTGAGCTTGAAGATTACCTGACCGAGAGTTTGACAGGGCTTCCCCAATGGCGACGTGAAGCGGCGGAAAGAATGAAGGTGCTGGATCGTGAGACAGCGCGCCAAACGGTCTCTCCGCTTATTCAGGCAGTTAAAGAAAAATATAATAATATCAATTTCTTACCGGATTACTTTAATCAGCTTGAATCTCACATTGTAAAAAATTGTGCAGAGCTGATTAATGATGAAAAACTGATAGAGGCGCGCACAGAAAACGGCCGGCGTACCTTGCTGGATGAGCAGTTTGGCGTCAACTTACTGGTGGATAACAGTAAAACTAAAGGGTCTCCGGTCATTTTTGAAGCGCATCCCAGCTATGAGAACTTATTTGGTCGGGTTGAGTACAATAATGATATGGGGGCGCTGGTTACTAATTTTCAGATGATTCGTCCCGGGGCTCTGCATAATGCCAATGGCGGCTATCTGGTGATGGAAGCCGAAAAACTGTTGGAGCAACCCTTTGTTTATGGGGCGCTTAAGCGTGCACTCAAAGCACATGAGATTCGTATAGAGAATCCGATGAGTGAATTCTCGGGTATCAGTACCATTACCTTAAGCCCTGCCCCGGTTCCCCTGCATCTTAAAGTGGTGTTGATTGGTGGTCGTGACACCTATTACTTGTTACAGGAGATGGATCAGGACTTTGAAAAGATGTTTCGTGTGGTGGTGGATTTTGACGAAGATGTTGAACGCGCCCCTGCGACCATCAGAAATTACGCCCGTCTGATGAAAACACTGGCGGGCGAAGAAAACCTTGCGCCGTTGACGCGCGAAGCGGTGGCGCGCTTGGTTGAACAAAGTTCTCGCCTGTCGGGAGATCAGGACCTTCTCTCTGCGCACATAGGGGAGTTGGTTGACTTGCTGTGCGAAGCCGACTTCAGGCGAAAAGCTGCCGGAGAAGAACTGATCAACGCTAAACATGTAGAGACGGCGCTGGATGCTAAGGAAAAACGAACCGGACGCCTCGCGCAGAAAATACTTGAAAGTATTCTCAACGAAACGGTACTGATAGACAGTGACGGTGAAGCGGTCGGTAAAAGTAATGGCCTGACGGTATTACAGGTGGGCGACGTTTCATTTGGTACCCCTGCAAGGATTACCGCCACAGTACATCCCGGTAATCGCGGTATTGTTGATATAGAACGTGAAGTGCAGCTAGGCCAGTCGATACACTCGAAAGGCGTTTTGATTCTTTCCGGTTACTTAGGTCATCAGTATGCGCAGGATTTCCCGTTAACCCTGTCAGCGAGTATCGCGCTGGAACAATCTTATGGTTATATCGACGGCGATAGCGCCTCATTGGCAGAAATATGCACGCTGATATCTGCGCTGACTCATATACCTATCTTTCAGCAATATGCACTGACCGGTTCGATCAACCAATATGGCGAAGTGCAGGCGATTGGTGGCGTTAACGAGAAAATTGAGGGCTTCTTTAAATTATGCGAAACACGTGGCTTAACCGGTAAGCAAGGCGTCATTATTCCTCGTGCTAATGTGCGTAACCTGATGTTGAAAAAGACGGTCGTGCAGGCGGTGGCGCGAGGAGATTTCTGCATTTACGCCGTTGCAACGGTTGATGAATGCTTACAAATTCTCATGGGACGTTCGGTCGGACAACGTAAAAATGACGGAAGCTTCACCCAGCGCAGTATCAATAATCAGGTGGTAAAGCGTCTCAAAGAGCTACATAAAGCGACTATTTCCAGCAAGGAGCATTCAAAGTAAATTGAACAGATATAAATCAGCCGGGACATGCCCGGCTGATTTATATCTGGCACACTAGCGTATGTATGACTATTTTAACGAGCGTAAAAAACTGATCAGGTAATCCTGCTGAGCCTGATCTGTAATTGAAACATGGCGCATTCTCGTACCCGGAACCAGTGCATCATTGTCTGAAATCCATTTGCGCAGATTATCTTCTGTCCACGTGAGGCCAGAGTCTTTCATTGCATCTGAATAAGAAAAGCGTGGCATTGATGCTGCCTGGCGCCCGACTATACCAATCAAGCTTGGCCCGAAAGTATTTTTACTGGGTTCAAGTGAGTGGCATGCGGTGCAGTTATGGTTAAAAATCTGTCGACCTGCTTCTGTCATTCCGCCCTCTTCTGCCTGAACAGATAGTGGTGCTGCCAATGCACCACATACGACTAAAGACGATAGTAATGTTGCTTTCATAAGGAGTCCCCCCTCTCAATAACACGGTAAAGACAGTATATTAAGTAAGGCTTTTGTTCGGCTCTTCTACAAAAGCACCGGTTCTATAAGACCTAAGTACTTTTATGCATTAGCAGATGGGCGTAAAAACAGGCTTAATGATCAATAAAAAAGAAAGTCGTCTGACACTTTTAAAAGCACCTCGCAGCCCCGGTGATGATTTCGGGTATCAATATGTTGTTCCATTATGGTTAACGCTTGTGGCAAGGGGGGGAACCCCCTTCGGGAAGGGTTGCCCGAATAGCGCCATGAACTATCAAAATTGCGCCATTGTGGGGAAATGTTGCAGAAACCTATGAAAGAGTCGACTAAAGTTGGATGTGCGTCATTTCAGGGCATATCATACTGAAAGCAGCTAGATCTGATAATACGAGTAATGATTTACATCGATGCCATTTATCCCGATAAGCAAATAGCGGAGCTCACACTCAATGGACAACGAGATAGCTAATAAAAAAAATAACAAAACCCTGGTCAAATTAAAAGAACTGCTCCACAAAAGACTTGGAGACGCGCAGTCTCCTGAAGTTGGACAGTTTGCTGATCATTTTTTCACTTATGCTCCTGAAGACGAGATCGCACAGCGCCCGATGGAAGCCCTTTATGGTGCGACATTATCTTCCTGGTCTTTCCTCAAACATTTAAATACGTCACACGCGAAAGTGCAGGTGTTTAACCCTGACCTTGAGCAGCATGGCTGGCATAGCAACCATACCGTGGTACAAATTCTTGCTACGGATTCACCTTTTATTGTTGATTCGGTTCGTATGGAGCTTAATCGTCAGGGAATTGGTATTCATGTTATCCAGAATATCGTGCTCTGGGTTCATCGTGAAGGAGAAGTGCTCAAAGAGCTGGCTACTCCCGGAGAAGGTACCCCCGAATCCTATATTTATCTTGAAGTAGATCGCCATACTGAGCCCGAGCTGTTAAAAGGCTTGCAATCAGAGTTGATGACAGCGATGGACGCTGTTTCTGCTTCTGTCAAAGACTTCCTGCCGATGAAAGCGCGTGCTGCAGAATGTGTCGCTGGCTTGGCTGCTGCCGGTTATGAGCAGGAAAAAGAGTTTACCGAGTGGTTACTTGAAGATCACTTTACATTTTTAGCCAGCGACCAGATTGAGTTTCATGCCGATGCTATGCTGGTAGAGAAAAACTCGGGCATGGGCGTTTTAACGTTACCTGATTTAATTCATCTGGATAAAACCGAAGCTTCAGATCTGCCATTGCGTCTTGTCCGCCACGGCGAACGCTCGCGTGTGCACCGTCCGGCGTATTTGGACTTGGTGATTATCAGTCGTTTCAATGAGAAGAATGAATGTATCGGTGCGACCCGTTTTCTCGGGCTATATACCTCACCCGTTTACCGCGAAAGGCCTAAGCGTATCCCGATGATCCGTCAGAAGGTTGAACGCGTTCTGGCACGTTCCGGGTTTAATCCTCACGGACATAGCGGTAAATCATTAGAACAGGTGCTGATCGATCTGCCGCGTGATGAGCTGTTTCTGGCGTCAGAAGAGGAGCTGTATAACATTGCGTTGAAAATATTTTATCTGCAGGAACGACGTCGTGCTTGCTTACTGGTGCGTGCCGATCAGAGCGGAAAGTTTTTCTCTTGCCTGTATTACGCGCCGCGTGACCTGTTTAGTACTGCCCTGCGTTTGAATGTACAGAATTTATTGGGCAAAGTGTTTAACGCACAGGATATAGAATTTACAAACTCGTTCAGTGAGTCTGTATTGGCACGTACACATTTTGTATTGCGAGTGAATCCAGGCCAGAAGGCCCCGGATCTTGAGCAATTAGAAGCAGAAGTACAGGAGCTGTCGCGGTCATGGAGTGATGATCTGCAGAGTGCTTTGATTGAAGCCTTTGGTGAAGAGCTGGGCACAACCCGCAGTAACATTTATCGTGAATCGTTCCCGGCCGCTTATCGTGATCACTTTACGACACTGCATGCCGTTCATGATATCGAAAAAATGGAGGCGCTTTCCGCACAGCCGTTAAGCATGAGCTTCTACCGGCTTCTGGAGCAGTCACGCTCGGTGTTGCGCTTTAAGCTGTTTACAGCCGAAAACCCACTGATTCTCTCTGATGTTATCCCTGTACTGGAGAATCTTGGCTTACGTGTCGTCGGTGAACATCCGTATGTTGTCAGCTGCGTTAACGGGAAATCGTATTGGATACATGATTTTTCTTTGTCACATCGCGGTGGTTCAGCGCCGATTGAACTGGATCAGGTTAAAGATATTTTCCAGCAGGCATTTGCCGCGATCTGGCAAGGTCTGGCTGACAATGATGAGTTCAACCGTTTGGTGCTGAGTGCCGGTCTTAATTGGCGTGAAGTCGCCATGTTGCGCGCTTATGCACGTTATAACAAACAGATTCGGTTTGGTTTCAGTCAGGCTTATATTGCTGAAACGATGACACGTCATACGCAGGCAACTCGCTTGCTGGTGGCTCTGTTCCGCGCTCGCTTTGAGCCATCCCGACAGGGACGCGGTAAAGTACAGGCGGTACTCGGGCGTATAGAAAACAGTATCCTGGATGCGTTGGATAAGGTTGATAACCTTAACGACGATAAAATCCTCAGAGGCTTTCTTGAGCTGATAAAGGCTACACTGCGCACCAACTTCTTCCAGTTAAATGAGAAGGGTGAGCCTAAAGAATACCAGTCATTTAAACTCAATCCGCATCTTATTGCGGCTATCCCTAAACCACGGCCGATGTTTGAGATGTTTGTCTACTCGCCGCGGGTTGAGGGTGTTCACCTGCGCGGCGGTAAGGTTGCCCGTGGTGGGTTACGCTGGTCAGATCGGCTGGAAGACTACCGTACAGAAGTGCTCGGTTTGGTAAAGGCTCAGCAGGTAAAAAATGCGGTCATTGTACCTGTCGGGGCAAAAGGCGGGTTTGTTGCCAAACGTCTGCCGCAGGGCGGTACGCGTGACGAAATCCTGGCGGAAGGTATCGCCAGCTATAAGATCTTTATCCGTGGCTTGCTGGATGTCGCTGATAACTTAAAAGGTGGCGAAGTGATTCCACCGGAAAATGTGGTGCGCCATGACGGTGATGATCCATATCTGGTGGTTGCGGCCGATAAAGGTACGGCTACATTCTCTGATATTGCCAATGAGATTGCCGAGTCCTACGGCTTCTGGATGGGTGATGCTTTTGCTTCCGGCGGAAGCCAGGGGTATGACCACAAAGGCATGGGAATCACGGCGAAAGGTGCATGGGAGTCCGTTAAACTGCACTTTCGTGAGAAAGGCATCAATACTCAGACCGATCCTTTTACCGTTATCGGTATCGGGGATATGGCCGGTGATGTATTTGGTAACGGTATGCTGTTGTCGGATAAGATCCGCCTGGTGGCAGCATTTAACCACATGCATATCTTTATTGATCCGACACCTGACGAAGCGAGCACCTTTATTGAACGCCAGCGCATGTTTGCTCTGCCACGTTCGGGCTGGGAAGATTATGACACTTCATTGATTTCAAAAGGGGGCGGCCTCTTCCTGCGCTCTGCAAAATCGATCACGCTGACGCCTGAGATGAAGCAGCGCTTTGATATTAACGAAGATAAGCTCTCTCCGAACGATCTGATCTCGGCTTTACTCAAAGCACCGGTAGATCTGCTTTGGAATGGAGGCATCGGTACCTATGTGAAATCGAGCCTGGAAAACCATGCAGATGTGGGGGATAAGGCCAACGATGCGTTGCGTGTGAATGGTAATGAGTTGCGTTGCAAGGTGTTGGGTGAAGGCGGAAATCTGGGTTTCACACAGCGGGGTCGTATCGAGTTCTGCCTGAATGGCGGTTCTTGTAATACCGACTTTATCGATAATGCGGGTGGGGTGGACTGCTCCGACCATGAGGTGAATATTAAAATTCTTCTCAATAAATGCATTGTCGATGGCGATCTGACAGTGAAACAACGGAATGACTTGTTACGTGAAATGACCGATGCGGTGGCTGTACAGGTGCTGAAAAGTAATGACCGTCAGGCAAGAGCGCTCAGTTTAGCGCTTGAGCATGCCGGTAAATCGCAGGATGAGTATGCCCGCCTGATGGATCGTCTTGAGCGTGAGGGTCGCCTGGATCGTGCGCTTGAGTTCTTGCCTGATGCAGAAGCATTGCTGCAACGTCAGCAGAATCATCAGAGTCTGACACGCCCTGAATTGTCGGTATTAATCTCTTACACCAAAGCAGAGCTTAAAGAGCTGCTGACTCAAAGCTGGATAACGGACGACCCTTACGTTAAAAATGAGATTAAAGAAGCGTTCCCTGAACTGTTAGTCGAGCGCTTCCCTGAAGCGGTGCAAGAACATCAGCTGAAGAAGGAAATTATCGCAACCCAGGTTGCCAATGCGATGGTTAACCACATGGGGATCACTTTTACCAACCGCATGATGGAAACCGCTGGTCAGTCTGCTGATCAGGTTGCAGTAGCTTATCTGGTGGCGCGTGATGTCTTCCGGCTGCGTGAGATCTGGGAACAGATAGAAGCATTAGATAATGTCGTATCGACACAGTTACAGCAACGCATGATGGTGGATATGTTGCGTTTGATGCGCCGTGCCAGCTATTGGTTATTGCGCAATGTGTGCAACCGTGGCTGCTTTAATCTGCAGGAAGTAATTGATCGCTTCAAGCCTGCGGTTGCAGAGATCAGCGCCTCCTTTACTGAACTGCTGTCTGGTGACTTAAAAACGGCTTGGTTAGGTAAAAGGCAAAGCTTGATTGATGAGGGTATTCCTGAAGATCTGGCGTCAATGGTCACCTCTGCAGAGCGACTCTATGCGGCCTTGGCAATCAGCGAGGTATCAGATCAGGTTAAACAGCCTCTTCTTAATACCGCAGAAGTTGATTTCTGGTTAGGCGAGCGGCTGCAGCTGGACTGGGTCAGCGAGCGCATTCGTCAGATTGATCCGCAGAACCATTGGCAGTTACTGGCACGTGAAGGTTTCAATGAGGACCTGAATACTCAGCAAAGTCGCCTGACACGTTCGGTATTGAGCAGTGACAGTGAACTGACAGGCCGGACGTTGGCACAAAGCTGGTTAGATAAGAATTCGCAGGGGCTGAAACGCTGGGAGCATGTGCTTGAAGAACTGCGTTCGACGGCCGTTGCCGATAGTGCGACATTCACGGTGGTTATTCGTGAGCTGACGGAGCTGTCTAAAAAATTCTGATGAGACTACAGAGGGTGTATTGAGTAAATCTTTGCACCTTTAATGCTCGAACCTCCGGGGTGAAAATAAGGAGTATCCGGAAGTATATGTAAAAGTATATCTAAAGGTATATCCGGGGGGCATGGCAACATGCGCCCCTTTTTTTCGTCTGAAATGTGCTAATCTGATAAGGTGTTACCGTGAAAAAAGTTGAGAGAAAGTTACAACAGAGTTGAGAGCGCACGAATAAAACAGGTCAGCCGATGGTTAGCGAAATCACCCAAAAACTATATTCCGATATACCCAATGAAACTATCTATCATTACACCTCATTTACCGGCTTGTTAGGTATTGTAGGGAGCGGTTCTTTATGGGCCAGTGATATTCGTTATATGAACGACTCTGCAGAGTTGAATCATATGGTGACGCTGATCAGAGAAGAGGTGAATGAACGTATTGTTCTGGGCCACCCCAATCCAAAACTGCTGAATCAGTTCCTTGACTGGATTGCCGGTCGGGTAACCAACGGACACATGTTGTTTGCCGGGTCTTTCCGGGCGAATGGCAATCTGCTCAGCCAGTGGCGTGGCTACAGCGAGCTGGGAAAAGGTGTGAGTATTGGTTTTGATCCGGAACAGATCATTCGTTGTGCCCGTCAGCAGTCATTTATGGTTGGAAAATGCATTTATGACCGTCGTCAACAGCGACAGCTTATTCACCAAATAGTTGATTTTGTTGAAGATCTTGCAGCAGAGTCTTGTGGAATGCACGGTTGCCGGGATGATATTGTTTTTGCCGAAGTGTTTGAGCAGGTCGAGAGTGATCTGTTACGTATTGCAGCGATTCTAAAGCACCCCTCTTTTCAGGAGGAGGAGGAGTGGCGCATTGTTTCGCCGGTTGTTACCGACTTCAAAGACCCCTCCGTCCACTATCGGGAAGGTACTTCCATGCTGGTGCCCTTCTTTGAGTTTTCTCTGGTGGTGCTTAAGGCCGATAAGCTCCAGATACAGCATATTTTTCTGGGTCCGACCCCCAATATCAGTTTGTCGATGAACTCATTGTCCATGTATCTGGCGAAGGAAGGTGTCGCACCTAAACGAGGAATTGATTATTGTCAGATTCCTTACCGACAACGCTGAAGCTTTTTATGACTCACAACGCTGAGGCTTTATTATGACGAGCGAGGCTGAGGCTCTTTTATGATCGATAATATTAATCGCCGTATTTTGAAAGCCTTACAAAAAAATGCGCGTATATCGTATGCGGAGATGGGCAAACAGGTGCATCTGTCAGCGCCTGCTGTTGCTGAGCGAATCCGAAAACTGGAGCAGGAAGGTGTTATCAGCGGTTATTGCGTGTCGGTTGATATGGATAAGCTGGGACTGCCGGTAGTGGCGATTGTGCAATGTAAAGTATTTCGCGCGATGGAGCGCCAGTTTAAAGAACTGTTACTGGCGATCCCGGATATTATCGAATGCTACAACACAACCGGTGAGCAGGCATTTATTATCAAAATGGCCACCGCTTCAATGGCCAGACTTGATGAAATATTAGAGCAATTCGGCGACATGAGTGACACCAATACCATGATGATTCTCTCGACGCCGGTGCATCGCGCTCTACCAGACACTTTTTTTGACTCAGCTCTTTAACCCGGCGTTTAAAATCGGCTCATTAATTAAGCTTATAATTAAGCCGTCGGCTAAAGAGCCCTTGCCACCGTCGCTGAACGGCACCAGCAGCCAGACTCTATTTTGAGCTAAACAGCACCTTGTTCCATGGCTAATTTAGGTTTTCGCTCCGGCCATTGACTAATTAACATCCCCAGTAGCATTAATCCACACCCTGTGAACTGATTGCTGGTGAGTTGCTCGTTGAGTAGTAACCAGCCTCCAATCACTGCAAAAACCGCCTCTGTGGATAAAATAAGAGCAGTAACGCTCGGTGCGACTTGGCGTTGTGCAATGATCTGTAGTGTAAAGGCGATACCGCTGGATGCGACACCCGCGTAAAGTAAAGGCAATAGCGCCAGCTCAAACTGCGCCATTCTTGGTTCTTCAAGCATAAACATCATGACAGTGGCTAACACAGTAGCTACCAGAAACTGCAGAATAGATAGGCTGATGGCGTCTACCTTGCGACAAAGCCAGCCAAGAATAAGCACATGAGCCGTCCAGAAAAATGCACCAACGAGTACTTGGGCATCCCCTTTATTGATGCTGAAATTATCTGAAACGGAGAGCGCGTACAGCCCTGCCAGCGCCAGAATAACACCGACCCAGGTTTTCATATTAGTAGCATGACCTAACGCTATACCGGCGATAGGCACCATGACAATGTACATGCCGGTGATAAAGCCCGCATTACCTGCGGTGGTATGCTGCAACCCGATTTGTTGAAAACTAAAACCTGCAAACATCACAGTACCTGCCACTAACCCACCAATGAACAAGTCTTTGGTCATGGGTAGTTTATGTTTACCTAAAATAAACCAGAGAGGAACAAGTGACAGTGCTCCCAATAAAAAACGGGCGGCGTTGAAGCTGTGGGGGCCAAGGTGTTGCATACCGGTGCTTTGGGCAACAAAGGCAAAGCCCCAGATAGCCGCGACTAAAATCAGTAGTACATGCGAGGGTTTCAACGTGTTCATAACAAGCAAGCATCCCATTAGGTGATCAAGAATGAAGCTATTGTAAGGTTGAGTGATGCTGTTGAGACAGTTATTAGCTATCGAAAACAAAGCAAAGAGGCTTTTATATAAAGGTTTGAGCAGTTCTTTGCTTTGCTTTCGAAAGTCTCAGTTATTTATGAGGCTAACGTTATCTTTTAAGCGACCCCAGCAATCCAACAGGTCCAGATAATTACTGCGCTCATAGCGGCTCGGATCTGACGTATAGGCGTATGACATGCTGCCTTTAAGTTGCGCCAGTCATTCATATTCATTGACGTCCAGCCACTGCCCGATGCCTTGAGAAC
This sequence comes from Neptunomonas sp., assembly GCF_041601355.1. GTDB lineage: Bacteria > Pseudomonadota > Gammaproteobacteria > Pseudomonadales > Balneatricaceae > Neptunomonas. The sequence goes on along the minus strand of NZ_JBFIIH010000047.1, from coordinate 872 downwards.
GTCTTCAGTGCTGTGTATTCCGCCGGTAACAGCAATATTGATAGCACCCGGTGCTTGATAATAGTGCTCCAGCGTAACCTTCCAGAGATACGCCATTTCGGCAATGGTTGCCATATCCATCACTTCCTGCAGACAATTTGAGGCTAGCATGGCAGCTCCGGCTTCGCTTTGCAGCTCAATGACATCCGGCACTGTACCCCATAGGTTGGGCTTCCCGCTGCCTCATTTCCGTCCATCATCCGAAACTGATCAGACAGAATTATCCCCCAACCTGTGTATGCTCTTTGATCAGCTTAAATCTTTCGGCAGGGTTATATCAGTAGAATCTGATTAACTTTTGAGATAGGTCTCAATAATCCGGCTTCTTAAATCAATAGTTCAAGCCCGGGAGATAAAGGCGAGATGGTTATCCCATCGGATGTTATCGGCAGCGGCCAGTAGCGAAGGCCGGGCGGATGTTAACGCATTGAGCATGTATAGCTGGCCTGTTCCTGAGCTCACTAAGAACTCTCCGGGGCGCCCTGTGTTGGCAAGGCCACAACCGTCTTTTACTTTTACCGCATTGCTGAATTGCCGGGTTTTCATATCCCAGAGTGTAATAATGTTTCCTCTGGGGGACGATACAGCAGCGAATTGACCTGAGCTATCAAAACAGGCACTGCCGCAATATTGATGCAGCCGGCTGTGTATGCCTGTAGGCATGCTTAAGGGCTGAATGGATTCTCCACGCGTGTGATAAGCGATTAGCGGGACGGTGTCACCAGGGTTGCCCTCATATTGCATGGCGATCAGTACCTGTCCATCCGTGGCAATATCCAGGTGGCGGATACTTGACTGATGATACTCCTCAGGTAAGCGAACCTGCTCAAGTG
>NZ_JBFIIH010000046.1:0-26650 GCF_041601355.1 Neptunomonas sp. | reverse complement strand
TGATTTAGGATCATCTTGTGACCCCCAGTTCCCCTGACCATCAACCAGTGGATAGCGATAACTAAATGGCTGCGCCATCAGCACCATCGCTTCATAACAGGCACTATCACCATGCGGATGATATTTACCCAACACATCACCGACCGTACGCGCAGACTTCTTGTGCTTGGCAGCGGCCTTCAAACCCAACTCAGACATTGCATACACAATGCGGCGCTGCACAGGTTTCATGCCATCACCAACATGTGGCAAAGCACGATCCAGAATGACGTACATGGAGTAGTCCAGATACGCTTTTTCGGTAAAATCCTTCAGCGATAAACGTTCGATGCTATCGTCTGTTATTACTTCACTCATGTTTTAATATCCATCAACTACAGGTGAGCCAGGTTTCCCTTACTTTCCAGCCAACTTTTACGATCGGAGGCACGCTTTTTAGCCAACAACATATCCAGCATCTCATGTGCATTATCTTCAGCATCGACAGTCAATTGCACCAGACGACGCGTATCCGGATCCATGGTTGTCTCACGTAACTGAAGAGGATTCATCTCCCCCAGACCTTTAAATCGCTGTACGTTTATTTTGACATTCTTACGCTCAGCCCGCAGGCGCTCAACAATGCCGTTCTTTTCGGCCTCATCGAGTGCATAAAATACATCTTTGGCAGAATCGATACGAAACAGCGGAGGCATGGCAACATAGATATGCCCTGCATCCACCAACGGCTTAAAATGACGCAGAAACAGTGCACAGATCAGCGTAGCAATATGCGCCCCATCAGAGTCTGCATCAGCCAGCACACATACTTTTCCGTAACGAAGACCTTCCAGGTTATCAGACCCCGGGTCCACACCGACAGCGACCGAAATATCATGAATCTCCTGCGAAGAGAGTATTTCACCCGAGTCCACTTCCCATGTATTCAGAATTTTACCGCGCAACGGCATAATCGCCTGGAACTGTCGATCTCTGGCTTGTTTAGCCGAACCGCCAGCCGAGTCCCCTTCTACTAAAAACAGCTCTGAGCGCATCGTTTCTGAACCGGCACAATCCGCCAGCTTCCCCGGCAGCGCAGGCCCCTGAGTGATTTTTTTACGAATGACTTTTTTACTCGAGCGTAAGCGCTTTTGAGCATTAGCTATGATGCTTTCTGCTAACTGTTCGCCCTCTTCTACATGGCTGTTAAGCCACAGCGAAAACGCATCTTTTGCTGAACCCGAAATAAAGGCAGCAATCTGACGTGAGGAAAGACGCTCTTTTGTTTGCCCGGAAAACTGTGGGTCACGCATTTTTGCCGACAGGATATAAGCACAGCGCTCCCAGATATCATCCGCCGTCAACTTAACACCACGCGGCAGCAAATTACGGAATTCACAAAACTCACGCATCGCTTCCAATAAGCCGGTACGAAAACCATTTACATGGGTACCACCCTGCACCGTCGGGATCAGGTTTACATAACTTTCACAGGTTAAATCACCGCCTTCAGGCAGCCACTGAACCGCCCACTCGACCGCATCCTCTTCTCCCTGCAGGGCACCGACAAAAGGCTCAGTTGGCAGAGTATCAAATACCTGAGTAGTACCTCGCAGATAAGCACTGAGGCCATCCTCGTAACACCATTCTTCTTTCTCGTTTCTGGCGCCGCTCTGGTCCGTAAAAGTCACCTTCAAACCAGGGCAAAGCACCGCTTTTGCACGTAAGTTATGCTTGAGGTGATTAACACTGTATTTAGGCGTATCAAAATATTGCGGGTCAGCTAAAAAGCGAACAGTTGTACCCGTATTGCGTTTACCGCAGGTATCAATAACTTCCAGATCAGAAACTTTATTGCCATCGGCAAAAACAATCTTATACACCTGCCCATCACGCTTAATTTGCACTTCAAGCAACTTAGAGAGCGCGTTCACAACCGAAACGCCTACACCATGCAACCCACCGGAGTAGTTGTAATTTTCATTATTGAATTTCCCGCCTGCATGCAACCGCGTCAGAATCAACTCAACACCACTGACACCCTCTTCCGGGTGAATATCAACGGGCATTCCACGCCCGTCATCACTCACAGACAAGAAGCCGTCTTTGTGCAGAATCACATCGATCTGCTTAGCATGCCCGGCCAACGCTTCATCGACCGAGTTATCGATAACCTCCTGGGCAAGATGATTAGGTCGATCAGTTTCGGTATACATACCGGGACGCCGTCGTACCGGATCCAAACCACTTAATACTTCTATCGAATCAGCCGTATATTGCTTCGACATCTGTTTCTTTTTCCTGTCACTCGCTAAAAGGGGGTAAAGGTATTGCTTCAGGTAACTCTGCTCGACCTTGAGAAAAACCTATGATTGCCGGAATCAGTTTTTCGAACTGATCAAAACCATGACTGCCACCCGGCTGTATAAATGCGATGGATCGATCAAAAAAATCAACCGCTTCGCGATAATCTAATGTCTCATCAGCGCTCTGTACTAACAACAGATAACGGGCAGGATCTTTTACCTGATCAACAACCATCGCTTCCAACTGCTGCAAATGATCGCGCGTCAGGGTATAGCGTTCATGGGTATAAATATTTTCATTATCGCCCAGCCATTCAGATAATAACCGATAAGGGTAGATAGCCGGATTCACCATCACCGCTGTGCAGTTTTCATAATGCTCGGTCAGCCAGATACTGTAATAGCCACCCAACGAGCTACCTATAAGCACGATGGGGCGCTGCCGGTTATCGGTGACTATCGACTCAAGCTGTCGCATCGCTTCTGCAGGCCAATGAGACAACTGTGGCACTAAGTAATTTTCGCTATGTTCATATGCATGCACCGCAAGATACTCACCCAACAAACGTGCTTTTACTGATTCAGGCGAACTGTTAAAGCCATGCACATAAATAAAAAGCGGTGACGACATACTGGTTATCCTTACAGTGTTTGAGAGAAGTTACCTAAGGTTACCGCGGGATGCAAGTTCAGACAGGGACTCGTTTAACCCTTGTTGTATATTTTCCATCAGGCAAAAGATCAATCACCCGGTAGGCAGGTTGCGATAAGTAAGGGTCAGACTCTATCTCAGGCTCAACGGTGGATACTTTAAATTGTGGTGCGGTTGCCGGTGTCGCCAGCACACAGACCTGTCCCACTTCTATCTGATGCGCCTGATGCAAGTGCCCGCAGACGATCAGCTTAAGGTTTTTATACTTCTTAAGCTGCGTCCAGAAAGCCTCAGCATTAGCTAACATTATGCTATCTTGCCACTGACTGCCGACAGCCACCGGAGGATGATGCAGCACCAACAGCAGATACTTATCTGCATGCTCTGCAACAACACTCGCTAACCAATCAAGTTCGGTTTGACTTAAGGCGCCTCCACCCTTTCCATCAGGCTCAGCCGTTGAATCCAACATGATGATGCACCAATCACCCTGAACAAAGACTTTCTCGAACAGGGCCTGATACTCACGCATCCTGGCAGCATCATCGTGATTACCGGGAATCCATCGGACCTCTTTAGCCATCCCATCGGTATATCGCTGTAACCTTTGGTAGCCACTTGCGTATCCATGATGAACCAGATCACCGCTCAACAACAGCAGATCCGAATCGGCGTCCTCAGAGCGCAGCTGCTGCAATGTATTGAGCAAGCGCTGTTCAGGATTAAACCCTTTAAAGGGATCGTCCGCATTCTCCTGCAGATGACAATCAGTCACCTGTACGACTCGAATGTTATCCATCAGGCACTAAAAACAGGTTCTATCAACTGACCATATTGCTGACAATGGCTTAGCCATTCGCCCAGATAGTGGTTCAACTGAACCTTTTCATCCGGCTGATGCATGTCACGGTTTGGGTAAGGATATGCCCCGGAGAGCTGCCGATGCCGCTTCAGGCAGATCACTTCTGCCATACAGGCATCATGATATAAGCGCACCACCAGCGCCGGGGACTCCAGCCACGAGGATCCACTTTGCTCCTGTTGCGAAATTTGCAGTGTAGTGGTGTAAACAAAACGCTCTTCAACTTCAAAGCGAATCTGTACCTGATGCTCCCCCCAAACAAGCTGAAATTCGCGCATGTCGCACGCTTCCAGATCGGGCATCAATTTATTCAAACGCGCATAGTTGACTTCACATATTGCCATCTGCCGCGTCAGATCAGGTACATACTTACGTTTCATACAGCGTCAACACTCCACTTCTCTTTTATAGTGTTACGATTCAATTGCAACCATTGTAACGCAATAATGGCAGCAGCATTATCCACATCACCCGTCTGTATCATCGCTATAGCCACATCTGCCGAAAAAAGGTGAACTTTAATATTTTCACCCTCATGATCCAGCCCATGCACGCCACCCAGTCCATCGCTATTGACACATCCACAATACAGATCGATATATTCTCTCGCGCCTCCGGGGCTCGGTGTAAATCGACTAATATGTTCCAGCTGTAAAATTTCAGCGCCGGCCTCTTCCTGGCTCTCACGGCATGCTACCGCTTCAGTGGTTTCACCCGGCTCGACCAACCCGGCAACCAACTCAAGTAACCACGGGCTACGCGGGTGATCTATCGTCCCTATACGAAACTGTTCTATCAAGACAACACAATCAAGCCAAGGGTCATATAAGAGCACACAGACCGCATCAGGACGCCAGAACAAATCCCGCTTCATTTGGACATGACCGCCTTCGAAACGTTCATGGCGCAACGTCACCTCCCGCATCTGATAAAAGCTGTCACAGATAACCTTATCTTCCTCAACTTCAACATCTGCAATAGAAAACTCAGGGTTCCAATACTCACTCATCAGCATGCTCCGCTATTCAAAATATAAAATCTGGATATTTGCTTTTTCTCGGCGACAAAGAGAAATTAACTAGATTAAATACGGGGGAATTGACCTATACGCCAGTATAGTACGATTCGTCATGAACGCCTAAATCAGGGGGGTATACCCAGCGGAATCAAACGAAGCTAATCAGCCTGCGAGTCCATCTCCACATCAAGGAACTTTGTAATTTCTTCCAGCGGAGCCGGGCGTGCTAATAAATACCCTTGCCCCATTTCGCAACCATTTTCACGTAAAAACGCTAGCTGCTCATGCGTTTCTATTCCTTCTGCAATCACTTTCAATCCTAACTTATGAGCCATAGCGATAACAGCAGACGTAATTTCCATATCGTTTTTATCATGCGGAATATCGCGTACGAAAGAACCATCTACTTTTAAATGATCAAAAGGCAGCCGCTTCAGGTAGCTTAATGAAGAATAACCGGTACCAAAATCATCGATCGCCAGCGAAACGCCCAGATCCTTTAACTGATGTAGTGTGTCGACAACAACATCCACCTCCTCCATTATCATAGATTCAGTAATTTCCAACTCAAGCAATGAAGCAGGGAAGTCATATTTTTCCAGTGCTGCTTTAATTTTTGACAGCAACTCAGGGTCAAAGAATTGTCGCATTGAAAGGTTAACCGCCATGCGAATCGAATGTCCGCTATCAAGCAGTTGACGTCCCTGTCGGCAGGCCTCGTTTAGCACCCACTCACCCAACTCAACAATTAACCCGAGCTCTTCGGCAATCGGGATAAATTCAGCAGGAGACACCCGCCCCCGTTCAGGGTGATCCCAGCGTACTAACGCCTCAAAGCATACCGGCTGCAACTCGCCCATAATCGTCCACTGTGGCTGATAATGAATACAAAATTCATGATTCTGCAAAGCGCTACGCAGTTGCTTCTCCATGCTGGCCCGATTAACAACTTCATCATTCATCTCGCCAGTAAAAAACTGAAAATTATTACGCCCCAGACGTTTCGCCCGGTACATTGCAAGATCGGCGTTTTTCATCAGGACGGCCCAATCATCTCCATCCGTCGGAGCCATGGTAATGCCCACACTCACCGTGGCTTTGACTTCACCACCGTTCAAGATCATCGGCTTACTGATAGCTTGCAATACTTTTGTAGCGACTAAGCCCACCTCTGCAGAACCACTGACATCAGGCAGCATCACAATAAACTCATCGCCACCGATGCGGGCAATTAGGTCAGAGTTACGCAACGCACTACGCAACCGGTCAGCAATTGTCTGCAGCAAAGCATCACCGACATCATGCCCCAACGTGTCATTAATCTGCTTAAAATCATCCAGATCAAGGTAGAATAATGCAAATATTGTATTGTTACGTAAGGCCTTTTTTAGCTCAACAGCAAGCTGCTCTTTAAATAAGCGGCGATTTCCCAAACGGGTCAACGGGTCATAAAAAGCTAGCTGCTCAATTTGCTCTAAGGTCTTTTTCTTAGTGGAGATATCCTCACTTACGCCAATAAAATGGGTGATTTTCTGTTCATCATCCAATATCGGAGAGATAGATAGCATTGACCAGTATGGCTGACCTGATTTTGTTTTATTACGAATTTCACCATGCCAGTCATGGCCCGATAAAATCACTTTCCACATATCTGTATAAAAATCAGGTTCTGTTTCACCCGCATTCAAAATACTGGGGGTCTGTCCCTTTATTTCGTCAAGTGAATAGCCCGTTACCTCCGTGAACTCTTCATTCACATACTCGATTTCACCTTTCTCATCCGTAATCAGGACCATCGTCGGGCTTTGCTCCACAGCACGTGAGAGCTTTTGTAAATCGCCCTCAACCTGCTTGCGCTCAAGCGCCAGACTAACCAATTGAGAAGCCTGCTCCATCATGGCTATATGATCATTATTTGGCGCCAGCGGATAAGGGTGATATATAGCAAAGGTCCCGAGGATCTCTTGTGTCGAGCCGAAGATAGGCTGTGACCAACAGGAAGCGAGGTTCGCCCTGGCTGCCAGCTCTTTAAAGTTTTTCCAATAAGGATCGCTTTGTATATCGTCAACGATGACCAGTTTTCCGGTTGTCGCTGCTGTACCACAAGAGCCAACATCTTCACCAATCGCCAAGCCTTCAACCGCCTCCGTGAAGAATGCAGGTAAGCTGGGCGCGGCCCCATGCATAAGATTTTTTTTATCTTTATCAAGCAGTGAAATGGAACACATACTGTTTACATAAACGCTTTCAATCCCTCTGACGATTTCAGCGAAAATATTATTCAGAGAAGCACCGCGAATCAACATATCCAGAACATGCGTATTCTGTGTTAACAGAGCATTTTCAAAATAACGACTGGTAATATCGCGATTCACCGCTAACAAACCAATAACTTTCCCTTCGACATTTCTCAGCGGTGCTTTGATACACTCGATAAGCTGATCAGCCCCATCATTACGACGAATCCAAATATTTTTAACAACTACTTCATTTTGCTCAAATACCAGAGCATCTTGCTCATTGGTCAGCGTCACATTAGTTTCTTTGAAAAAATCCTCAACACGTTGGCCAATAATCTCATCTCTGGAATGACCTAAAAGTTCGGCAAATGATTGATTACAGTCGAGATACCTTCCATTCACGTCTTTCGCATAGATATGATCCGGATTAGAATCCATCAAGGTTCTGAGCAACAGGGTCTCATCAACCACTTGACCAAATTCATCACTTAACGACAGTAATTCACGCTTTTTTCCCCACCACTGAAAGATAGCAGCCGCTAACACGACGAGCAAAAACACAATGGCAATGATCATATAGCCGGATAGCGCTGCCACTGGAGCAGCATTAAGCGTAACGCTACCTTGAGGAATCAGGGTCTGATCGATAGCAAATCGCTTAAAAGCATCCAGGTTGAATACGGGTTCTGCAGGAGGCTCATGCATAATAGGCAATTCACTGATAGCTCTTCCTTTCAGAATATCCAGCAGATAATCAGCCGCAGCCACTCCTTGTAACGCCGATGTCGCTACATAGCCACCGACGAGCCCCTCAGCAATCGCGGTATCCCATGCGGAATAGACAGGTACAGACGAATTTTCCAACAGAAAGGCAATACTCTCCTTCAGGCTCATTGAAAGACCTGTTCTGTCCCGATGTAATGGTAAGCGGAATACAACCGATCCCCTATCAAGGGCTGTTAACTCTGCTTTTAATTCAGGTAATGACCAGTCACTGATGGATCTTACGGAAAAGAGGGATGCATATTTAGCGGCTGCTTGCGAAAAATGTAACTGCTCAGCAAGCCCGGTCGGCGTTGCATCACTGAGCAAAACAACCTCTTTCAGGTCAGGATGCATTTCCAGAAGCAGCTGAAAGTTCGCATCAGGAGCCGCTGGCTCAACAATACCTGTAATCAGTTTATCAGCGCCAATCATCTCTTTTGAAAATGCATTAATACCGACAAAAACCACAGGAATACCGGCAAAATGTGATTGCCGGTATTTCATCAGAAAGCTCAACGCATTGTTATCCATTACAACAATGGCATCAAAGCGCTGTGTTCCTTTTCGTGCCAACAACATAGCCATCAAAGGAAACATTTCATCGGCTGTATAACGTTTTGTATCCAGATACTCGACCTGCAGGTCGATAGAAACTCCGGCCTGTTCTATCCTCTCACTAAAGCCTTTATAGATACCATCTGACCACGAAAACCCCTGATGATAAGAGTTAAGCAGCAAAACGCTGTGGCCGTATCCCGACTCAGAGCGTGACTCGGCTTTCGCTAAAGTAGGAAATAAAGCTAACAACAGACAAAAAAATACAGAATACCGCCAGTATCCTGTAGCGAAAAATTTTTTCAACACCATGTAAAACGACGCTAATATCATAAGTTAGCTTTAGTATAGTTTCTATTTCATGAACTGCTATCTAAGGCTGAGCAAAACCTCTAAGCATCTGAATTTCTTCAGCCCAGACCGTCTCATCAATTGTTTCCAACACCAGAGGCACACCGCGAAAACGATCATCTTGCATGATATACCTAAACACCTCTAACCCTATCTCCCCCTTGCCCAGACTGTGATGGCGATCAACCCGCGCACCTAAAGCCGCCTTGGAATCGTTCAAGTGCATAGCGCACAAGTACTTAAACCCGACAAGATCCGCGAACTCTTTAAATGTCTGCTGACATTCCAGCTGTGTTGTTAATGGATAACCGGCTGCAAAAATATGGCAGGTATCTATACATACGCCAACTCTACTTTTATCAGCCACTGCATCAATAATTTCAGCTATTTGGGCAAAATTATAACCCAGATTACTCCCTTGCCCTGCGGTTGTTTCAATAACAGCGACAACATCATCCGTTTCTGCTATCGCCAGGTTGATCGACCCGGCAATGCGCTGCAAGCACTCCGTCTCGGATAACACACGCAAGTGACTACCCGGATGAAAATTAAGATATTTAAGCCCCAACTGCTGGCATCGACTTATCTCATCAATAAACGCCAGACGCGACTTAGTTAACGCATCTTTTTCAGGGTGCCCCAGATTAATTAAATAACTATCATGAGGCAGTATCTGTTCCGCAGAAAAACCCAAGCTAGCGCACCGCTCTTTAAACACAGCAATGCTTTTAGTCGTCAACGGTTTAGCATCCCAGCGACGCTGATTTTTGGTGAAAAAAGCAAACGCATTCGCGCCTATTTTTTCAGCATTGAGTGGCGCATTTTCAACACCGCCCGCGGCACTCACATGAGCACCGATATAATAGGGTTTCAATTCAGCCATGGGTTAACTCTGTTATTAAAGCTCAGCATTGATAACTCACGGGTTATAGCTTACAAGCGCCGCCAAGACAGTCATCAAAATCCATACTTTCCAATTCCTCTCGCTCGGCATGTGCTTGTGTAATTCGCGCCAGCATCTCCTGTTCTGCTTTAGCCTGATCCGCTGGTATTGCCTCAGCAGATAGCCCGGCCCGATTAAAGACAGCCAGTAAAGTAGCCAACTCACTTAAGGTTAAATCATTCATTCTGTTTTCCTCTGTTTATTCGACAATAAGTTCCAGATATTCAATCATCAGCTGCACAGTCTGCTGCCCTCTGAACTCATTGATATCCAATTTATAAACCGCTCGTACGCTATTAATCGCTTCATTGGGCCAAATTGACAGGTCGGTATTAAACTGAATAGCATCAATCGCCAACCCCGATAGCGGCTCCATCAAGACAATTTTCAGGTGTCGCTGCCCGACGATTCTCTGTTGCAACACACGAAAAACACCATCAAACATCGGCTCAGGAAAATGATGCCCCCAAGGGCCCGCTTCCCGAATGTGCTCAGCTAACAACAGGGTCATATCCGCAGCCAGTAAACTACCATCTGTTTCCAAACGCTGGTCCAGATCTTCTTTATTCAACTGCTCACGTACCACCTGATCAAATGCGGTCCGGAATGCCTCCAGGCCCGAAGCCGTTATTGTCAGCCCGGCAGCCATTGCATGTCCGCCAAACTTAGAGATAAGGCCCGGAAAACGACTCGCTACCTGATCAAGCGCATCACGAATATGCAACCCCGGAATCGAGCGCGCTGACCCTTTAATTTCACCGTTATCGCCGGGCGCAAACGCAATCACAGGGCGATTGGTACGCTCTTTGATGCGTGAAGCCAGGATACCCACAACCCCTTGATGCCAGCCTTCTTCGAACAAACACAGGCCAAAGGGAAGTGAATCATTATCGAAATCCATTTTATCCAACCAGCTCAGCGCCTGCTGCTGCATGTCCTGCTCGATAGCACGCCGATCAATATTCAACTGATCCAGTGTTTGCGCCAACTCTCGCGCATATTCTGCATCGTCTGCCAATAAACACTCAATACCGATCGACATATCTTCCAGCCGGCCGGCTGCATTTAAACGGGGTGCGATGGCAAAACCCAAATCACTTGCCACCAAGCGCTCTCTTCGCCGCCCGGCAACCTCAATCAGCGCCAACAAGCCAGGCCTTGCATGCCCAGCTCTGATACGCTGCAACCCCTGATAAACCAGTGTCCTGTTATTATGTTCCAGCGCAACGACATCCGCGACAGTGCCCAATGCCACCAAGTCCAGCAGAGACGCCAGATTCGGTAGCGCAATGTTATTCTCTTCAAACCAGTTTTCAGCCTGTAACGCCCGCCTCAAAGCGATCATCACATAAAAAATGACACCCACACCACAGGTCGATTTAGCTTTAAAGTCACAGCCTGGCTGATTAGGGTTAACAATCGCAACCGCATGCGGAATTATCCGACCGGCTAAATGGTGATCGGTCACCACAACTTCCATGCCCAACTGATTAGCACGCGCGACTCCTTCTACGCTGGAGATGCCATTATCAACGGTCACCAGCAGATGCGGCGATTGGCTGAAAGCAACCTCAACAATTTCCGGGCTTAAACCGTAGCCATACTCAAATCGGTTCGGCACCAGATAGTCGACATTCGTGGCACCCATCATCCGCAGACCTAATACAGCCAACGCTGTACTGGTCGCGCCATCGCAGTCAAAATCACCAACAATCATGATCGACTCATTGGCACGTATGGCCTGGACCAAACGGGATACCGCGGCAGTCATCCCCTTCATTTCCGTGTCTGGCAGCAGCTCTTTAAGATTACGCCCTAACTGCTCTTTGCTTTGAATGCCGCGCGCTGCATAAATTCTGGCCAGCGCAGCGGGCACTTCATCAAAGATCGGAAAGCGCTCGCCAGGTATCTCGCGGCGATGAATACTTACTTGCTTCACACACGTTCCTTCTCTTGGAATAAGGGGAAATCACAATGCAAAATAAAAAAAGGTCCGATTAAGATCGGACCTTTTTAATCTAACCGCTGGAAATGTTAATCTAACTGCTAGACTTGTTAATCAAACCGGCGGACGTGCTACGCTTCGTTGTGGATATGCTCTGCAATAAACTGCTGTACAATAGCGATATCATTATCCAGTACTGTCAGTCGCTCTTCACGCTCGAAAAGACCGGTCATATGAGCAGGCAATTCGGGTGACTGCAATTTAGCTTTTAGCACTGCTTCCGGAAATTTAACCGGATGCGCTGTGGCCAGCACAATCATCGGCACAGCCTTATCACGATTGCACTCTCTTGCCGCTTTCACACCAATAGCCGTATGCGGATCGAGCAAATATCCCGTCTCTGCATGTACATCAGCAATCGTCTGGCACGTCGCCTCATCATCTACAGCATAACTATCAAAAAGCTCACGCATTTTATTCCAGCGTGAATCCTCTAACTGTACGGATTCTGTCTTAAAGCGTTTCATCAAATCATTGATAGCCGCGCCGTCCTGACCATATACATCGAACAGCATACGTTCAAAGTTAGATGACACCATAATGTCCATCGACGGCGACAAGGTATGAACCAGATCACTTTTAGACATATCATTATTGGATATCGCACGATGTAAAATATCGTTATGATTCGTTGCTACCACCAGCTGAGAAATAGGCAGGCCCATTTTCTTCGCCAAGTATCCTGCAAATATATCACCGAAATTCCCCGTCGGAACAGAAAATGCAACCGGGCGATGCGGTCCGCCTACCGCCAACGATGCGGAGAAGTAATAAACGATCTGCGCCATAATACGCGCCCAGTTGATCGAATTAACGGCTCCAAGCTTCATTCCATTGAGAAAACTCTGATCAGCAAAGCTGGCTTTCACCATCTCCTGGCAATCATCGAAGTTACCCTCAAGCGCGACATTGTGCACATTATCTGCAAGCACGGTGGTCATCTGACGACGCTGCACTTCCGATACGCGGTTATGCGGATGCAAAATAAAAATATCCACATGCTTAGAATGGCGGCAACCTTCAATGGCCGCCGAACCGGTATCGCCCGATGTTGCCCCCATGATGACCAGATGCTCATTGCGCTTAACCAGCACATGATCCATTAAGCGACCCAGCAATTGCAGCGCAAAATCTTTAAATGCCAGTGTCGGGCCGTGGAACAACTCCAACACCCACTCATTGGTTCCCAGCTCTTTCAACGGAGCCACCGCCGAATGATTAAAACCAGCGTAGGTTTCATCAATCATCTGTTTAAGGTCTGCATCATCAATGCAGTCATTAACAAACGGCGAAATAATTTTAAACGCTAACTCAGCATAAGAAAGCCCTGCCCAGCCAGCGATCTCTTCCTGAGTAAAAACCGGAAGGCTCTCCGGCACATACAGGCCACCGTCGCTTGCCAAACCCGCCAGGAGCACTTCTTCAAAGTTAAGTTTTGGTGCCTGTCCACGTGTTGATATATATTTCACGTCAAATCCCTCTTAACCTTTTAAATGCTCAACGCGAATCCGCGTGACCTGACCAATAATATTATCAAGCGCTTCAATGGCGGTAATAGCTTCATTCATCTTGTGTTCTTTAACACGCTGAGTCAGCAAGATAACCGGCACCTGCTGCTCCTCGGTTTCTTTCTGCACAATAGCTTCAATATTAATGCCGTTGTCACCCAGAATTTTAGTAATGCTCGCCAACACGCCGGGCTTTTCAGCCGCCTGCATACGCAAGTAATAGGCTGTCTCTGTTTCGCTCATAGGCAAGATGGGCTTATCAGATAATTCTGATGGCTGGAAAGCCAGATGAGGAACACGGTTATCCCGGTCACCCGTCAAGGTACGTACAACGTCAATAATATCAGCAACAACCGCTGAGGCAGTGGGTTCAGCACCCGCACCTGCACCGTAATAAAGCGTCTGACCGACGGCATCACCGTCAACCATGACTGCGTTCATGACACCATTAACATTTGCCAATAAAGTAGATGCCGGGATCATAGTCGGGTGAACACGCAGCTCTATACCCTTGTCTGTACGACGGCTAATACCCAAATGTTTAATGCGGTAACCGAGTTCTTCAGCATACTGGACATCTGCAGGCGTGATAATACTGATCCCTTCGGTATAAGCCTTTTCGAACTGCAAAGGAATACCGAAAGCAATTGAAGCAAGAATCGTCAGCTTATGCGCTGCATCAATACCTTCAACATCAAATGTCGGATCTGCTTCGGCATAACCCAGCGCCTGCGCTTCAGCGAGAACATCTGCGAAATCACGCCCTTTATCGCGCATCTCTGTCAGAATAAAGTTACCAGTGCCGTTAATAATACCGGCAAGCCATTCTATTTTGTTAGCCGACAAACCTTCACGAATGGCTTTAATTACGGGGATGCCACCTGCTACCGACGCCTCGAATGCAACCATGACATTATGCTGTTGTGCCGCTTCGAAAATTTCATTTCCGTGCACGGCGATCAAGGCTTTGTTCGCAGTAACAACATGCTTACCGTTTTTAATCGCGGTCATTACCAGTTCACGGGCAACATCATAACCACCGATTAACTCAACAACGATATCAATTTCCGGATTGGTCACAACATCAAAAATATCGCGGCTGACCTGGGT
Organism: Neptunomonas sp.; assembly: GCF_041601355.1. Taxonomy (GTDB): domain Bacteria; phylum Pseudomonadota; class Gammaproteobacteria; order Pseudomonadales; family Balneatricaceae; genus Neptunomonas. Next base: position 12,356 of record NZ_JBFIIH010000046.1, on the reverse strand, counting down.
CCCTTTTGTATCACAGCTTGGGTTATCCCGACGTGAACCAATCTGCTCTACAATAATTCGACGTCCAGCTCTACGAGAGATTTCATCTGCATTGCGATGCAGGACATTAAACGTACCGCTACCGACAGTACCCAGACCACATATTCCAACTTTTACCGGTTTCAAACCAATACCTCGCAGTTTACAAGTCAATCGCAAGCCGGATTAACCAACGAAAATGGGGAAATAGTATAGCGAATAACTCCTCCATACTCTATTCGACACTGAACAAACATCATTAAAAAAGGAGCCATCGGCTCCTTTCTTAATGTAATCACCCGCTATTCAAGGCTGAACCCCTAATCTTACAGCTAACTGCTCTGCTGGCATATAACCGGGAATCAACTGACCATCCGCTGTGATAATCGCCGGCGTACCTGTCACACCCACTTTCTGACCCAATTCATACTGATCCAGTACCGGATTACTACAATCAACATTTGCCACAGACTTACCTTGTTTAGATAACGTCATTGCTTTTACTTTATCGTCGGAACACCAAATATTGGTCATCTTTTTAAAAGTCGGCGTGTCAGGCCCCTGTCGGGGAAACGCCAGATATTCAACACTAATCCCCATCGCCTGCAGCTTAGGAACTTCATTATGCAATTTGCGGCAATAAGGACAATCAACATCAGTAAAGACATAAACCGATGTTTTTTCTACACCTTCCGCTTTAAAGGATACTTTTTCAGCAACGGGAACAGCCTCCAGTAACGCCGTACGCTGAGCATTCATTTTAACTTCAGTGAGATTCACAAAACCTTTTTCATCTGACAACTGATACAACTGGCCTAATAAAAAATATTCACCTTTGGCATCCGAATAGATTATTTCTCCAGAGCCCAACTCAACCTCATACATCCCTCCCAACTGCGCAGCTTTCACTGAAACCACCGGGATCTGCTGATCTATTTTCTGTAGCTGTTTGATGATGACACCTTTTGCATCTTCCGCCACAGCTAACGTGCTTGCCAGCAACAGCGCACCTGCCATCAAAATTTTAATTCGCATACTTCCCTCAATACAAAAATAATTGTTTATTTCAGATGGTATTAAACCTGCAAAGTTCAATTACCCTCTTGGATGATGTTGTTGATGCAACGATTGTAAACGCTGCTGAGCAACGTGGGTATAGATTTGCGTTGATGAAAGATCACTATGCCCAAGCATCATCTGCACAACACGCAAATCCGCACCATGGTTTAACAGATGTGTCGCAAACGCATGCCTAAGCACATGTGGCGAGATATTTTTTTCGATACCCGACGTTAGCGCATAACGCTTAATCCGATGCCAAAACGTCTGCCGGGTCATAACAGTGCCACGCTGACTAGGGAAAACCGTCTCATCTGACATATTACTCAACAAGGCTTTTCGAGCAACGCCAAGGTACTCCTTAATCCAGCGCACCGCCTCATCACCCAGCGGCACCAGACGCTCTTTCGCCCCTTTGCCGACGACTCGTATAACACCTAACTCAAGATTAATCTGCCCCAACTGAAGCGAGATCAACTCAGTAACCCGCAGCCCTGATGCATACAAGGTCTCCAGCATAGCCCTATCCCTTAACCCCAGCACACTGCCAACATCCGGTGCCTGAAGAATACTTTCGACATCAGCTTCAGTCAAAGTCTTAGGCAAAGAACGGCCTTTTTTGGGCATCGCAATCAACAACATCGGATCTGCAGATATATACGATTCACGTAATAGATAGCGAAATAAACGACGTGCCGATGAAAGAAAGCGGGCCGTTGAACCAGGTCTCAAGTGCTGTTCAAATCGCCACAAAAGATACTCTCGCACCCTCAGGGTATCGACATCAACCAGACAAAGCCCCTGATCATTCAGCCAGCAAGCAAAAATTGACAGGTCACGCCGGTAAGACGCCTGTGTGTTTTTGCTCAAGCCCTCTTCCAGCCATATAGCATCAACAAACAAACGAATAAGTTCAGCGTCATCAGATTGCGGCTCGCGGCGTGTAAAGCGCTTATCATCGCTTTTCAAAGATACAGGCATGGTTAACAGTGACACCGACACACTTAACGATACACTTCTATTAGTGCAATTTTATCTTTGGCGACAGGGAAAGTGGCCCGCCCCTGCTCAACCTGATGACGGATACTGATTGCACCCGTTGTCACATCCACCAGCACCCCTTCCATATCGCGACCAAAAAAGGTTCTTAACTTAACGGGACTACCCACATAGCTACCCAGATCAGTCACCGGCGTCTCTAAAAATGCTTTTTTCACTTCTGGCGGCCGTATTGGCATCACGCCGGGAAATATCTCCTTCATGGCCGTTGCGTCTTGCACCACTTCTGGTTCAGCAACCATTTTTTTACTCTCAACCATGGCCAAAGCGGCGCGGCGCAGGTCCCCACCAAACAAGTCATGCATCACTTCCCACTCCTGATCAAGAAGCTCCAACACCTTCCCATTGACCTGCAATGCAAATTCGGCGCTGGAAAACAGAACATCGCCACTTTTAGGGCTCGCCAATTTCTGTATCTCTAACGGAATAGCAGGTTCCCAGCGTGCTGCAATATGTGAACCCTCACTGCGTGCACTGGCAAGCGCATCTAACAGACGGGCACCGCGATACTCAGCACTGCCATCCCCCAGATTTTCCGCTAATGCGGATCGATAACGATTCAGATAATCTGTCGCCAAAACACCTTCCTGCTGAGCACAAAAAGTTTTCCACCGCTTGTTATATCCCAGGTCACTGACTGTCATACCCAACATCTGAATAGCCGTTTTAGCCAGCCCCTCTCGCCTTAACGTCCCACCCTGATGCAAAGCTAACCACAAATTCACCTCACCTTTCATAAACTGAGCTAACTCAGCTGCGAGGCGAACCTTCATGAGCTTTTTGTTTGCAGAAGACTCCAGCAACAGACTGAGATCACCCTGCAAATAACGATAGCCCATTGCTTGCATCGCTGCCTGATCAATAACACCCGTTTCACCGCAGAGCAGTGTATCTAATGATTTTTTTTGCGGATCACTGGAGAATAATAGAAGATTTTCTGCATAGTCAGCATCAATATCATAACTCAGCCCGAGCAGGGTCAAAGAGACAGGATCATCCAGCACACCCGTACGTAACTGTTCATGCGCAGTCAGAAAAAAAGCCCGCGAGGAACTTGCCAGCAAAGCCTGTTGAATAATAATTTTATTTTTAGAGCCCTGCGGCTGGATGGTGATCTCATCAAGCGAAACCTGCCCCAAAAAAGAAGCCGAAATATCAGCATATTCAACCTTTGCAAAAGGCCTGACTGATGCTATCAAACTATCAATATCAGATTTAACCTGGTACCAATAATACCCTTGCACGCCAACCACGAGCAGTATGAGAATCAACGGTATTAATAACCACTTCAGCCAACGCCGCATTTACAACCTCATCCATGCCCTACAAAAAAATATGCTCTTCAATGATTCTAGCAGACTGTCGGACGTATCACTGACCTACTACAACAAAACTTTGTCCTAATATACTATTTCAAAACAAAAAAAGGTGACCAGAGGTCACCTTTTTTTCAAAGCAGCGAATCAGGGTTAACTCAGCCGAGTTTTTCCTTGATACGTGCAGATTTACCACTACGCTCACGCAAGTAGTAAATTTTAGCCTGGCGAACATCACCACGACGTTTCAGAACAATCTCTTCAACCGCTGCGCTGTATGTCTGAAAAGTACGCTCAACACCTACACCGTGAGAAATTTTACGTACAGTAAATGCAGAGTTCAGGCCGCGGTTACGCTTTCCGATCACTACACCTTCAAATGCCTGTAAACGACTACGGGCACCTTCAACAACTCTTACCTGAACAACAACTGTGTCGCCAGGAGAAAAAGCTGGAATTTCTTTTGTCATCTGTTCAGCTTCAATCTGCTGAATGATTAAGTTTTTGCTGCTCATCGCTCGCTCCTAATATTCCACCATCAGACGCTTCGGCCTCATGGATATAATCGGTTAACAACGCTTGCTGCTCAGCCGTCAATTTGAGTTTTTCCAGCAGGTCAGAACGGCGTTGCCAGGTTCTGCCTAACTGCTGCTTCAGACGCCAGCGCCTGATATTCTCATGATTGCCGCTTAACAGCACATCAGGTACATGTTGTCCTTCAATTGATTCTGGTCGCGTATAATGTGGACAATCCAACAAGCCCTCAACAAAAGAATCTTCTTCTGCCGAGTCTTTATGGCCTAACACACCAGGCACTAGTCGGGATATCGCATCAATCATGGTCATTGCAGGCAACTCGCCCCCACTGAGAACAAAATCCCCCAGCGACCACTCTTCATCAATCTCCGAACCAATCAGGCGTTCATCTATACCTTCATAACGCCCGGCTACCAAAATCAACTTCTTACAGGAAACCAACTCCTGCACACCCTTGTGATCCAGCTTACGACCCTGAGGCGAGAGATAAATAACTTTAACCTCTTCACCCGCTGCTGCCTTAGCAGCATGAATCGCATCTCGTAATGGCTGCACTTTCATCAGCATTCCCGGACCTCCGCCATAAGGCCGGTCATCCACAGTTCTATGCTTATCATGTGCGAAATCCCTCGGACTCCAACACTGAACAGATAGTAACTCACTACGAACCGCTCTTCCTGTCACGCCATGCTGAGTAATCGCATCAAACATTTCAGGAAACAGCGTTATAACGCCAAACCACATGGTTTAGAACTCCGGATCCCAATCGATCCGCATCGTACCTGACTCCAGGTCAATTTCTTTTATCACCTGATCGGGCAGATAAGGGATCATCCGTTCACGGCGATCTATACTTTCTGCATCACCTTTAACGATAATTACATCGTTAGCACCGGTTTCCATCAGGTGACTCACACGCCCCAGCAGTTGGCCAGAAAGTGTATAAACTGTCAGATTTTCCAGCTGGCTCCAGTAAAACTCCCCCTCTTCCAATGACGGCAAGAGTGAAGTTTCAATCGCAATATCCATACCGCAGAATTTGCGGGCAACATCACGATCATTTATACCAACCAGCTTTGCTATAAAGCCTTTACCGTGTTGCTTTGCAGCTTCTACTTTAAGAGGCTTCCATTGACCATCAACTTTGGTCAACCACGGTGAATAAGTCAGAATACTATCCATCGGTTCAGTGTGAGAAAAGATTTTTACCCAACCTTTGACACCATAAACCGAGGTAATCTGGCCGATTACAGTAACGTCATCATTTGTATTACGGCTCATTGACCTATCCAGCTACTATATAAATTACTGAGCAGCTTTTTTAGCTTCTTTTACTAACTGTGCAACACGCTCAGAAAGCTGCGCGCCTTTACTAGTCCAGTACTCAACGCGTTCCAGATCCAAGCGCAGACGCTCTTCCTGACCACGAGCCGATGGGTTGAAGAAACCGATACGCTCAATAAAGCGACCATCGCGTGCATTACGAGAATCAGCTACTGTTAATTGATAGAAAGGACGCTTTTTAGCGCCGCCACGTGACAAACGAATAGTGACCATACGTTAATCCCTTTAAATTGCGTGGGTTTTGATATCGCCCAGCGTTGCATTACCAACTGAATATTGTTCCAGTCGGGCCAAAATAAATTCAGGGGCGCATTCTACGTGAATGCGCCTCCATTGGAAAGAAAATCTGTGTATTCTTTATCGTGGAAATCCACCAGGACCGCCACCCATACCCGGAGGCAACATTCCTTTCATGCCACGCATCATTTTAGTCATGCCGCCTTTGCCGGAAAACTTCTTCATCATTTTAGACATTTGCTTATGCTGCTTCAGCAGACGGTTAACATCCTGGATCTGCGTACCCGATCCCATCGCGATACGTTTTTTCCGTGACCCACTGATAATATCCGGATTACGACGCTCGCCCGGGGTCATAGAATTGATGATTACTTCCATCTGCCCCATGCCTTTCTCAGCTTTTGAGGCATCGGCAGCCTGCGCCAACTGCCCCATACCCGGCATTTTATCCAGCATCCCCATCATGCCGCCCATATTTTTCATCTGCTGGAGCTGTTCACGAAAATCTTCCAGATCAAATCCTTTACCTTTTTTGATCTTAGCTGCGAACTTTTCCGCTTTATCTTTATCAATTTTGCGCTCAGCTTCCTCAATAAGAGAAAGCACATCACCCATACCCAATATACGCGATGCAAGACGATCCGGATGAAAAGGCTCGAGTGCTTCGACTTTTTCACCCATACCGATAAACTTAATCGGCTTACCGGTGATATGACGCACTGATAATGCAGCACCCCCACGGGCATCACCATCGGCTTTTGTCAGTATCACACCGGTCAGAGGCAATACGTCATTAAACGCACGCGCTGTATTAGCAGCATCCTGCCCGGTCATGGCATCGACAACAAAAAGGGTTTCAACCGGATTAATCGCGCTGTGTAAACGCTTAATTTCATCCATCATGTCATTATCGACATGCAAACGCCCCGCCGTATCTACCAGCAGCACATCGTAATGCTGAATTCTGGCGTGCTGAATCGCTGCTTGCGCTATAGCAACAGGATCCTGGTCAGCGGAGGATGGAAAGAAATCCACACCGACTTCACTTGCCAGCACCTGCAACTGCTTAATAGCCGCAGGACGATAAACATCTGCCGACACTACTAGTACTTTTTTCTTTTCCCGGTCTTTCAGCAATAACGACAGTTTTGCAACAGAGGTGGTTTTACCCGCCCCCTGAAGACCCGCCATTAAAACAACCGCCGGAGGTACTGCCGCCAGATTCAGGCCTTCGTTGGCCTCACCCATCACCCGCACCAGCTCTTCGTTGACAATTTTGACGAAGACCTGACCCGGCGTCAGACTTTTTGAAACCTCCTGACCAACAGCACGCTCTTTAACACAATTAACAAATTCTTTAACGACAGGCAGCGCGACATCGGCTTCAAGCAAAGCCATACGTACTTCACGTAAAGTGTCTTTGATATTATCTTCTGTGAGCTTTGCCTGCCCAGTCACCGCACGCAGCGTTTTCGTTAAACGTTCTGACAGATTTTCAAACATAGTTGCCTCTAAAAAGACTGGACCCTACCTCAATGAACAAACCGCTCGGTATCAAAATCATTGAGCAGAGCTAAACCCTGAATTCATAAAACTTTGGCGACATTATAGCGCAGTGACGTTCAAGGCCACACCCCCATATTTCAACCTCCGTTTATTTATGCCAAACTACTCTTCTTTAGGAGAAAAAGATGCTCACCCTGTCTACGCTAATAGCTGTATTTTTGTATCTGATTGCTGCCACCCTGCAATTCCAGACATTAAAAAAACAAACGAAAAGTTCCGCCTTAATTAAGATCACTGCGGCAACCGGCGTTATTTTTCACACATTTTCCGTGTATTCAGTACTTCATCAGCCCAACGGCATCAACCTCGGCTTTTTTATTGCCGGCTCCTTAGTCGCCTGGCTGGTCGCTACCGTCGTCCTTTTCAGCAGTCTTCGCCATCCGATTGAGAACCTCTTCATTGGTATACTGCCGATGGCAGCATTAAACGCAGCACTTTCCGTCTGGGGACCTAATCTTGGAGTCGCCAAAATTTACCAAGGCGGATTAATTGTTCATATCCTGCTATCCATCCTGGCTTACAGCGTCTTCACCATTGCCACCTTCCAGGCTTTTTTATTATCAAAACAGGATCACGCCCTGAAACAACATCATACCCGCGGCTTAGTCGCCTCTCTTCCCCCACTTCAAACCATGGAGCGACTGCTTTTTGAGATGATATGGATAGGAATGATTCTGCTAACAGCCTCTCTGGTAACCGGCTTTCTGTTTTTAGATAACCTGTTTGCACAACAGCTCGCACACAAAACTATACTCTCCATTATGGCCTGGATTCTGTATGCGATCTTACTCTGGGGACGCACCGTACTTGGCTGGAGAAGCCATCGGGCCGTCCGATGGACAGTCAGCGGATTCTTCCTGCTGATGCTCGGCTTTTTTGGTTCCAAGCTGGTTCTGGACATTATTGACTTTTAGACGACCTCAACAGCTTGACACGCCCTCAGTGCACACTGAGAATATACATCCAATTAGTAATGACAGGCGACGGTTTTGGAAGACGCATCAATAAGTTTTCTTTTGGGGGTACTTTGCTTCCTGATTCTATGCTCGGCTTTTTTTTCCAGTTCAGAAACAGGCATGATGTCGCTTAATCGATATCGATTAAAACATCTCGTCAAACAACACCACAGTGGTGCACGCAAAGCCAGCAAACTACTCGAACGCCCCGACCGTTTAATCGGCGTCATTCTGATAGGCAACAACTTTGTTAATATTTTAGCATCAGCGATAGCAACCGTGATTGCTGTGCGTTTATGGGGCGACGCAGGTATCGTCATTGCCACCGCATCTCTGACCATTATCATTCTGATTTTTGCAGAAGTGTCCCCCAAAACAGTTGCCGCACTGTATCCGGAAAAAATTGCTTTTCCTGCCGCTTACATTCTGACACCGCTATTAACCCTGACCTACCCACTGGTCTGGATTGTTAATGGTATTACCAACGGCTTACTTAAACTTTGTGGCCTCAGCCCCGATGCCAACAGCAATCACAACCTCAGCACAGAAGAGCTCCGGACTCTGGTTCATGAAGCGGGAGCATTACTGCCCAAGCGCAAGCAATCCATGTTACTCGGCGTTTTGGAACTGAATGATGTAACAGTAGACGACATCATGATACCTAAGAATGATATTCAGGGGATCGACCTCGACTTTGAACTTGATGACATCCTTAGCCGATTATCCACCACAAGCCATACACGCCTGCCCGTTTATAACGGTGATATCAACAAAGTGGTTGGTATCTTACACATGCGTAATCTGGCGCAGTTAATTCAGCAGGGTAATGTTACAAAAGCATCCATTCTTCAGGTGGTCCATGAACCTTACTTCATTCCAGAAAGCACGCCTTTACAGACTCAGCTTCTGAACTTTCAGAAAGAAAGTCGCCGTATAGGACTGGTGGTTGATGAATATGGTGACGTACTGGGTATCGCTACCTTAGAAGATATTCTTGAGGAGATTGTCGGCGAACTTTCTGCTCACCACCGCGCAGAAAATGCGGATATTCACCCACAGGATGATGACAGTTACATTATTGAAGCATCCGCTTTTATAAGAGATATCAATAAATCACTATCATGGGACCTGCCCACAAACGGACCTAAAACCCTGAACGGCCTGATTATTGAAACACTAGAGTCCATTCCTGATGCCAATGTGTGCCTGAGCATCAATGGTTATCGCGTCGAAACGCTACAAATGACAGATAACCTGATCAAAACAGCACGACTAGTAGCACTACCCCGCTAAACAGCAGCCGGCTGTACCATCACAACACAAGCGCCTAACCGCGCCTTGTGTTGTCATATATACTTTGCCGGGCCTTACCTAGTAACAGATTTCGCCTTTGTAACGACGCTCAATCTTTTTAATCACTTCCCGACGTTGCTCATTACTCAGCACGCCCCACTCCGCTATTTCCATACCGCTGCGACGGCACGCGATGCAAAGATCATCTTTATCTAACGCACAAACCCCCATACAAGGATTACGTACAAGGCTTTTCTGCTCGCTCATTTTCTCTTTAACACTCATGTTGATGTTCTGGCCGCGGTTTCATGGGAATGTCCGCATCAAACCCGATATTAAGTAGCTCAATCAACATATAAGCCGTTAAGCCCCAGATAATGTGTCCGTCATACTCATAGGCCGGCACGAAATGCGTCATCCCTTTAAAGCGTATCTGGTCGGTATGATGACGCTGATCCTCGAGAAAGAAACGCAAAGGTACGGTAAATATGCTCTCTATTTCATCCGGACTTGGTGTTAACTGTATGGAGGCAGGCACAATACCGACCCACGGAGTCACCTGCAATTGATGCTTAGACATAACCTGGCCCAGAGGAGCCAGCACCTCAACATCTTCAGGTAGCAAACCAACCTCTTCATGTGCTTCGCGTAATGCTGTAAACAACAGATCAGGATCGGTTAAATCATGTCGCCCGCCCGGAAACGCTATTTCACCGCCATGCGTCGATAAACTCGCCGCTCGCTTTGTTAATATCACATGCGGGTCATCGCTATCTGTCAATGCGATCAAGACACTTGCCTGTCGCACCCGACTATCAAAACGACGGCCCTGATACCGACTTAGTTTCTCTCGTAATTGATCTAACATAATATTTTTTACCAATAAATCTCTCTTAATATGATACTCCGCTATCCTGATTAAATAACCGCGTTCTGGCTTATTTCCCTGTAATCCACATCATCAACTCAGCATCATGACTGTTGATAATTTCACTCATCAGACCATTGAAGCATCCACTTCCTTAACCTTAGCCGGCATTTTCCACTGACTCAGAAACACACCCCCTAACACCAAAGCCGATGCGCACATCTGCTGAAAATTAAAGGTCTCGTTCAACACCATATATGCCATCAATAAGGTAAACACAGGAATAAGATTAATATAGGCTGACGCCTCTGCTGCTTTAATCTTGGATACACCCAGATTATAGAGTCCATATGCACCAATATTAATCAGGATTCCTAAATAAAGTATTGCCCATATTCCTTCCCATTTCCACGACAAGCCCCATACAGCGCCCTCGCCCGAAAAGGGCAAAAAAGGAAGAAAGAAAATGCTCCCGCAAAACGCCTGCAGCGCAGTAAGAAACCATGTCGAGTAACGCTGCGATAGATGCTTTAAACATAAAGTATACCCCGTCGCGCACACCATCGCACACAGCTCAAGAAAATTTCCCAGCAGCGGATTGGGAGCATCGTCTGTCTGGGTTCCGGCAAGACTCAACCAAACAGCACCAACTACCGCTATCGAAAACCCGAACCACGCTTGTTGCGAAAGCCTTTCACGCAGAAAATAGAGTGCTCCTATGCCGACTAAAAGCGGAGCCATCGAGGTGATCATACCGGCTTGTGCAGCACTGGTATTTTGCAGGGCATGCGCTTCAAATAAGAAATATAGGCAAGGCTCGCATATCACCATCAACAACAGTAGCCGCCAGTCTCCTTTTTGGTAGGTAAAGCGTATTAAATACTTCAGAAAAAATATAAAGCAGGCAGCAGCAACCAGCATACGTCCGAAAATAACAACCATGGGATCGTAATACGAAAAAGCAATTTTCAACGCAATAAATGAACTTGCCCACAAAAACATGGCCAGAAAAAGACTGACGGCAGGAACCCAACGACCCAGCATAGTAACCTCGACCCAAAACACTAAACGATACTCTGTTACCCTCTGGTTATCGCCTGTTGCCTATCAAATAATTCTTGGTGAGCATTAGCAGAATTAATCAATTGCTCAAACTCACTGACAGGCACCGGTTTTGAAAAATAGAAACCCTGAAACTGATCACACCCATATGCTTCAAGAAAGTTCAGTTGCTCCAGCGTTTCGACACCTTCGGCTATTGTTTCCAACCTCAGATGCCTGGCCACATCAAGAATTGACGAGGTAAGCGCAACATCATCTCTATCGTTAGGTAAACCATCGATAAAAGCACGGTCAATTTTCAGCTTATCGAGCGAAAACTTTTTCAGATAAGCCAGACTGGAATAGCCTGTACCAAAATCGTCCAGTGCAATACGAACCCCGCGCTTTCTGAGCTTTTTTAATAAATGCTGTGTTATGACGACATCACTCATCAATGCGCTCTCAGTCACCTCAAGTACTAACAATTCAGGCGGAAAACCTGTACTTCGCAACACATCATCAACGGTCCTGTAAAACTCCGGCCTGAACTGGTAAGCCGACACGTTAATGGCAATATTGGGAACACACAGCCCCTGCTTTAACCACTCGGCCCCTTGACGACATCCTTGCTGCAAAACCCATTGCCCTAAAGACAATATAAGCCCGGTCTCTTCTGCCAGCGGAATAAACACAGCAGGGGAGATAAACGCGCCATTATGACGCCAACGAAGCAACACCTCACAACCACTCATCTCGCTTCTGCCTGAGCGATACTGAGGCTGATAATACAGGTCAAGATTACCTTTCTCTATTGCTTGACGCAGTGCATTCTCAAGCTTCAGCCGGACATAAGCTTTCTCATTCATGCTACGGTTATAGAACTGAAAATTATTCCGCCCCAGGGACTTGGCGTGATACAAAGCGGCATCTGCATTGCGTAATAACATTTCAAAATTATCGCCATCCGCCGGATAAGACACTATCCCGATACTCGGTGTCACCACTAAATCCAGATCCATTTCCTGAATAGGCTCTGAAACGATTTTGAGTATTCGGTGTGCT
>NZ_JBFIIH010000045.1:0-27036 GCF_041601355.1 Neptunomonas sp. | reverse complement strand
TACCAAGCGATTATTCTACGCCAATAATACGCTGGTAAAAGTGATACTCTTTTTCCAGCGCATCGGCGAGATTCTCTGCAGATCTGAAGCCATGCCCTTCTTGCGCATAGTAATGCACTTCAACAGGGATTTGCTGCTGTTGCAGCGCCGCTACCATCGCTCGCGTTTGCTCTGGTACCACAACGGCGTCTAGTTCTCCCTGAAAAAAGATCACGGGGACTTTGATCTGGCTGGCATGCGCTAACGGTGAGCGTGCCTGATAAACGTCTTTCTCGGTGACAGGCGAGCCAATTAGCCAGTCCAGATAATGAGATTCAAACTTATGCGTGGCTTTTGCCAGTGCTAGCGGGTCGGTCACACCATAGAGGCTGGCACCACCGGAGAATTTATCGGAAAAAGCCAAGGCTGCCAATGCCGTAAAACCGCCGGCACTGCTACCACGAACAAATACCTGTTGAGGATTAATTAAGCCTTTATCCGATAAATACTGCACCGCTGCTTCCGCATCCTCGACATCCGATATCCCCCAACGTTTATGCAGTAATAAGCGATAAGCCCGGCCATAGCCGCTGCTGCCTCTGTAGTTAAGATCCATCACAGCAAAACCGCGCTGCGTCCAATACTGTATACGCGGATTCAGCACCGGATAAGTGCAGGCGGTAGGGCCGCCGTGAAAAAAGAACACAACCGGCGGTAACGAGCTACTATCGGCTGATTGCGAATCCTCCTTTGTAGAGTCACACTTTACCGGCGGGTAAAAAAACCCAAAGGCTTGCTGATCGCCTACCGGAAAACTGATGTGCTGCGGCACAGACAAGTTATCCACAGCCAAACTATCCACATCCGTTCTATCTAAAGCCGGGTTATCTGTAGCCGGGCTTTCTGTAGTCACGCTGTCAACAGGTGTTGATAACTGCCGGATGTGGCCACTAAGCTGATCAATTTCAATCACTTGCGGCAAACCAGCCAGGGCATTGGCAACTGCATAGATTTTATTCTGTGATAGAGTGACCGCTCTAAATTGGCTGTATTCACTGGCGAGCTGCTGAACCACCTCGGCGCTTTTCAATTGTAAAAGATCTGCCGCTGCTTCCTGCAGGCGAATCACGGTGACCTGCTGTTCCGACACATGATAATGATACCCGCCAAACTGCCAGGGAGCCGTTGTACAATCGGCGTCTACCTGCCAATAAGGCTGTAAGCGTTGCTCAGCAAGATAATAACGGCATAAATTCCACCACCCGGACTGGTCACTCATCGCCCAGATACCACCGTCATGATCAAACGAAGGCTGCAGAATTGATGTATTCATACCCTGTCCGGCCAGTATCTGCTGTCGTTCAATCAGGCCATCCGGCCCAAAAAAACCATGATGCAACTGGGTGGCGGTCCATGGTTGATGGGGGTGATCCCAGCTAATAAACAGGCATTGCCGGCCATTCCCGGAAAGCACCAGCGAACTATAAAAGTCATGCCCTTCATGGAGCACCTCTATTTCGCCGCTCGTCAGAGACAGGGATACCAAGCGATTTATTACATTCTCAGAAGAATGTAATTCGCTAAAATGCTGCTCCTCAATCATCAGAACCCGATGATGAATCGCATCATACACAGGCTCACCAAAACGAGATTCCATAAGGAATGTTAACTGCTCAGGCTTTTCAGCGTTGATCTGCTGCCGATAGAGTTGCTGATCCTGTTTGTTGACAAAAACCCAGCTTTGCGAATCCAGCAGACACCAGCTTAAACCACCGTATTCATGCACGCGGCTACGCACATCAAAGCCTGGCGGTGTGAGGTTTTGCGCAACTCCATCGGCATAACGAATTAAGCAGTTACGGCCGGCCTCTTCAGGACGATACTCCACCCAGAATAAAACACCGTCGGTATCGCAGGCGAGCTGGCCATAATCTTTAAGCCCGGCGACCGCCTGCTCAGCGCTGACGTGGTTTGTGTCAGGGTTTATAGATTGGGTGAGTGGTTTAACCTTTGCAGAAGACACGGGAATTGCGTTCGTTACGATACAAAAAAGGCTCGGCAGCAGGCGCTTCAGCCTCAGCACGCGCTTGTAGAATCATATCGTGGTTTGGCGATTTACTACAGACGGGGTCGGTATTATGCGCATCGCCGGTCATCATATACGCCTGACAACGGCAGCCGCCAAAGTCCTTCTCTTTCTCATCACAGGAAAGACACGGCTCCTTCATCCACTCATAACCACGAAAGTGATTAAAGCCAAATGATTCATTCCAAATATGATCAAGCGTATGTTCACGTACGTTTGGAAACTCAATAGGAAGCATTCTGGCGCTGTGACAAGGTAACGCCTGACCATCTGGCGTTACTGTGAGAAATACCTGTCCCCAGCCGTTCATACAGCCTTTGGGACGCTCTTCGTAATAATCAGGTGTGACGAATATCAGCTTAATCGGGTTGCCGGCTGCAGCCAGCTTAGCGCGGTATTCATTGGTAATACGCTCGGCACGCTCTAATTGAGCGCGTGTAGGCATTAATTGCTGGCGGTTCTCGAAGGCCCAACCGTAATACTGACACGTCGCCAGCTCTACATAGTCGGCTTCAAGTTCAATGCAGAGTTCAATGATACGGTCGATCTGATCTATATTGTGGCGATGCGTAACAAAGTTAAGCACCATAGGATAACCCTGTGCTTTAACTTCGCGCGCCATTTTTAATTTTTGCTGAAAGGCTTTTTGCGAACCTGCCAGCATATTATTAACGGTTTCATCACTGGCTTGAAAGCTGACCTGAATATGATCCAGACCGGCATCACGAAACTCTGCAACCTTGCGTTCATTCAGGCCAACACCCGAGGTGATCAAATTCGTGTAATAACCCAGATCGCGCGCCGCCTTAATCAGTACGCTTAAATCCTGCCTGACCAGTGGCTCGCCACCGGAGAACCCCAACTGGACGGCACCCAGCTTACGCCCTTCTTCAAAGACCTTAATCCACTCTTGAGTGGTCAGCTCTTCGCTAAAATCAGCAAAGTCTTTAGGATTAGAACAGTAAGGGCACTGTAATGGGCACTTATAAGTTAACTCAGCTAATAGCCACAATGGCTGCCCATGAGAGGGAGCTTCCGGTAATGCAGAGGGTTTCCCCTGACAACTACCACTCATACTAACCCCCGTATCCAATGCTGCTTCATGGCGTCATCAATAAATGCCAGCACATCGTCATTCAAGCCTTCCGCTTGCGGATACTTTTCCATCAGCAGATCAATGATCTGAATCAGATTCCGCTGACCATCCACCAGCGACAAAATCTCTCCTGCCGGCCCGTTCAGCTTGACCATACCTTCCGGGTAGAGCAATACATAAGACTGCTGCGCTTCTTCCCACTGAAACCGGAACATCTTTTCCAATACCGGAATCATCTCTAAGCTGGTCATACGGATAGCCCCCGATGATATACGCGCTCATCCGTTACCGTATGGTAAGGAGGTCTGTTCAGCTCGTAAGCCATTGTCATGGAATCCAGCATGCTCCAGAGGACATCCAGCTTAAACTGCAATATCTCCAGCATACGTTCTTGCTGTTCACGGGTCGTGTAATGATCCAGCGTAATGGTTAAGCCATGCTCTACATCACGACGCGCTTCGGTTAAGCGGTTACGAAAATACTGATACCCATCAGCATTAATCCACGGATAGTGAGTGGGCCAGGTATCCAACCGATTCTGGTGAATCGTCGGCGCAAACAGCTCAGTTAAGGAGGAGCTGGCCGCCTCTTTCCAGTTAGCTCGCCGGGCAAAATTAATATAAGCATCCACGGCAAAGCGCACACCCGGTAACACATGCTCTTCGGATATGATCTCTTCGCGGGTTAAACCTACCGATTCACCTAAACGTAACCAGGCTTCAATACCGCCTTCGGCTCCCTCATAACCATCGTGATCCAGTATCCGCTGCACCCACTGACGACGTGCATCACGATCTGGACAATTAGCCATAATCGCCGCATCTTTTACCGGAATACTGATCTGATAATAAAAGCGATTCGCTACCCAGCCACGAATCTGCTCAGGTGTGCAGCGGCCTTCGTACATAGCGACATGGTACGGGTGCTGAGTATGATAAAAATTCCCCTTGGCACGTAAAGCAGCCTCAAACTCTTTACGTGTCAATGGCAATGTATCTGTGAAATTAGTCGGGTTACTCATCAGCGCACCTACAACTCGATACTCATTCCGTCATAAGAGATCTCAATACCGTGCGCTTCTACTTCTTTACGCTCGGCTGAGTCCTCATCCAGAATCGGATTGGTATTATTGATGTGGATAAGTATCTTGCGCGGTTTTTCCAGCGTATCCAGATACTCAATCATGCCACCCTCACCGGATTGTGGCAGATGCCCCATGGTGACACCCAGCTTATCGCCAACACCGGCGGTAATCATCTCATCTTCCTGCCATAAGGTGCCATCGACGAGCAAGCAGTCGGCATTTGACATCAAGGGGTTCAAATGGGGTTCGATCTTGCCAAGCCCCGGGGCATAGAAGAGTGTTTTTCCACTGCGCGTGTCTTCTATGAGAATACCTATGTTATCCCCGGGATGAGGATCATTACGGTGTGGCGAATAAGGCGGCGCACTGCTGCGCAAAGGAATAGCGGTCAGTTTTAGCTCCGGTACCTCAGGTACCACAAAACTGCTGCCTTGGGCATTGCTATCGCTACTAACAGGGATGGTATGGCGCTCAATACCGCCATTCCAGTGCTTCAACATAGAGAACACAGGAAAACCTGTCGTCAGATCCTGATAGACCATATCGGTACACCATACCTGATGCGGACAACCTTCACGCAGCATTAGCAAACCTGTGGTGTGGTCAATCTGGCTATCCATATAAACAATAGCCGCAATGCCTGTATCGCGAATAGTACGGGCAGGCTGCATCGGAGCAAAAGACGCTAACTGTTCGCGAATATCCGGTGAGGTGTTAAACAGAATCCACTCGACTCCATCCACACTAACGGCAATCGAAGACTGCGTACGCGCTTTAGCATTCAGCGTACCCTGCCGAAAACCCTTGCAGTTGCGGCAATTGCAGTTCCATTGTGGAAAACCGCCACCCGCGGCAGAACCTAATACCTGTATTTTCATAAAAGACTCAGTGCCCGGAAGAGAGTAGTTATTATTTTAAGAGGGCACAGTACCGGGGAGCATGAACCCGGTACTGGCTTTCGCACTCCTTATTCAGAGTGCCGGAACGCTTAACGGTTTGCGAAGTACATAGTTACTTCGAAGCCGATACGCAGATCCTGATAAGCTGGCTTAGTCCACATATAAAGTACCTCTCTTGTTGTTATTGAGTGATCTTCAGAAATGTCCGAAGAATCACTTTATCATAGGAGAGGTCAATCTTTACCTATATGGTACTTTGGAACGAAAAATTACCTGTTTTGGTCGTAGGAGAGAACTCTTGCAACCAGCCCAAAGCGCAAGTGCACATTGATATACCGCTTATAAATCAAAAGGGTATTAATCCGGCAGGAAAGCAAAGCAGATGGAATAAACGAGCAAGCTTAAGCGTGAGTCACCTGAGCTGGCTATCTTTACTGCCACGACGGTTTATTCCACCGGCACTGCTGTTCGCCTTGCTTCTGGAATGGCAGTACCACACTTTTCGCAGAACCCGGCGCTTTCTCCGGATTGGATAGTGCTCCTTGCTCGTTTCACCGCATCTTCTGCGCTAGCGTCAATCTGATCCTGTACTGCCCCGTCCCGGGCCCAACCTCCCGCCATCTCTGATACCTCTGTTCTGTTATAAATGTATACATGGGCTCAGCCGGAATACATTTTACCCTTCAGCAAGTGAGCAGAGGCCTTAAACCATAAAAACCTCAGACGCTTGCCGTTGTTGCCGTCTTATCTGCAAACTCATGTCGCAAACCTTGCGCCAGTTCGCGCAACTCTGCCTGGTCCAGAGTTTCAACTTCCAGCAAGCGGCTGGCTGCGCGCTCCAGGATATCCCGGTTACTGGCCAGAATGTCAAAGGCCTGCCCGGATACCTCACTCAGCAGCTCACGCACGGCATCATCCACTGCTTCTGCAGTCGCCTCACTGTAATTGCGCTCAAGATAGCCGGGGGTTCGGTCGCCAAGAAAACTACTTCTCTCCGCTTCATAACTGACGTTGCCTAATTTAGCGTCCATGCCATAGCGCACAACCATGGAGCGAGCAATATCACTGGCTCGGGCCAGGTCGTCAGCCGCTCCGGTAGACAGGTGATCAAAGATCAACTTCTCTGCCGCGCGCCCACCCATCAACACCGCGATCTTGTCCCTTAACTCACTTTCAGTCATTAGAAAGCGATCTTCGGTCGGGCGCTGGATAGTGTAACCCAAGGCTCCGATGCCCCGTGGGATGATGGACACTTTGTGAACCTCATCCACCCCGGGCAACGCCATGCTGACTAGTGCGTGTCCCATTTCGTGATAGGCCACAATGTTGCGTTCACGAAGGTTGATCAGGCGGTTGCGCTTTTCCAGGCCGGCAACAATACGCTCGATTGCGCCGGTAAAATCGGCCATGGTCACCTGCGAGGCCCGGCGCCGCGTGGCCAGCAATGCCGCTTCGTTCACCAGGTTAGCCAGATCTGCACCAGAAAAGCCGGTGGTTAGCGCTGCAATGTCGTCCAGCTCCATATCCGGAGCCAGTACAATTTTTTTCATATGGACCTGCAAGATCTGCAAACGCCCCGCCCGGTCTGGCCTGTCTACCAACACCTGCCGATCAAAGCGCCCGGCCCGAAGCAATGCCGGGTCCAGAACTTCCGGCCGATTGGTCGCCGCAAGCAGCACCACTCCCTTACCCGGATCAAAACCGTCCAGCTCCGATAACAGTTGATTCAGGGTCTGTTCGCGCTCATCGTTGCCACCCTGTACTGTGCCGGCGCTGCGGGCCCGGCCCAATGCGTCCAACTCATCAATAAAGATAATGGCCGGAGCCGTTCCACGAGCCTGTTCAAACAGGTCGCGAACTCGCGCTGCACCCACACCTACAAACATTTCAACAAATTCAGATCCTGAGATAGAAAAAAACGGAACCGCGGCTTCCCCGGCGACGGCCCGCGCCAGCATTGTCTTACCGGTACCGGGTGGCCCCACCAGCAAAATGCCTTTTGGCATTCGCGCGCCCAGGCTGCCGTACTCACGGGGGTTCTGGAGAAAATCGATAACTTCCTGTAACTCAGCCTTGGCTTCATCCACACCGGCAACATCGGCGAAGGTCACCTTGGTATCACTTTCCACGTAGATTTTGGCTTTGCTTTTACCCACCGCCATCATTCCGCCCAAGCCCTGCTTACCGCCCATACCACGAATCAAAAACAGCCAGATAGCGACAAAAAACAGCGTCGGCAGAATCCAGGACAGTAACGCGGTGAACAGCGTATTTTCGACGGCGCCTGAATAGGTTACGCCGGTTTGATTCAGGCGTTTGGCAAGATCGGGGGTGACCGGCGTAGTGACGAAACCAGTTTTGCCATTCACCGGGCTAGAAAAAGTACCGCTGATGGAGGTGCTGCCAATCACCACGTTCTCAATCACGCCCTGATCAAGATACGTCTCGAACTGGCTGTAGGGAATGGGCTCGATGGTGTTAACCTGCACCCAATAATCGCGGAGGAACACAATGCCCATCACAGCAAGCAGCACGTACCAGATATTTATCTGATGTTCACGGTTCATGATTTTCTCCGTTTGCCGAAGGTTCTACACTTTGGCTGCGATAGCGAAACAGCGGGCAGCGTGTTTCCGACGGGCATGCTATTTATAACTATCAAAAAGATACCAAAATTCCGGCACCGCAGCCGACAGTGATAGCGCCCAGCCCCCCCCTTAAACAGGGCAGGCTGTTAATGCCTTTCCAGTATGCAGGGAGAGTCAGAACGTAAAGGCACGCATAGCTGGGTTCATTATCTGACCGGCCATTTCTGGCGCAATATAAGTGAAGCAAACGCCCCATTTATTAATTTCGATAATTCGCTGATCATTAAGTTCCTCCGGGTGTCTGTATTGCAGTGCTGACGGGCAAGCTAACTGACAATAAAGGCCAAATCCAGACTTAGCTCAGGATTTGCTGTAACGCCTTCCACAAGGAGTCCTTTAGCTAGCAAGTCACCTCTATGTTTGCTCTTACCCTTAAACACCTTAGGATAATTACACTCGTATACATTTTTTCTCTCCACGACCTCATTGTCTTTTTTCCATATCTTCCTTACAAGCTTTAGAATCTCTCCCTTTTGGTACACGATGACTCGTTCTGCTGGCTTATGCACATTTCCTAGTCCATCAAAAACTCGTGGGGATGGATCAAACGCGAATGCCTTAATACCATGACGGACAGATACACTAAGCGCTAAGCCACCTCCCAGGGAATGTCCTGTCGCAACTACATTTTTATTACTATGCTCAATAAGATATTTTTTTATAGCCTTTCTGGCTTGACGATATTGAAAATTAAAAGGTGGGACCGAAAAGTTTGCCCAGAGATAATCGTTTTTGCTATCTGTACCACGAAAAGCAAATACAACTTTATTTGTACCTACTTTTTCATAAATATTGTAAGCCAAGCCTGATATCTTGTGCACTTTTGCTGGCTTATCAGTTAGTTTTCCATTTAGATCTACTTGCTGCCATCCAAGTTTATTCAAATCAAAACGAACACGTTTAGGCTTTTTTTTATATGCATTTGCAGACATCATTGCATAAATCGCGAGGTCTCCAGCGACTTCAGCTGTCATCGATTGAATCTTTTTCTTCATTGATATCTCCTGTGTATAGTTAATGTTAAAGGTTCAACATTTTATTAGCGTTATTTAGATTAGCCATACCTGAAACTGTGAACTATCGGATTAGTCATCTTTGAATAAAAACACAGCCCTTTCTTGTTTATTATTAATCACTGATCGACTTTGTATTTGTTCACTTACATCGATTCAAACACGCTTATATCCATTCATATATTGGATTTTAGGCTTACTTTAGCCAAAAGCGCCTAAGCCTTTCATCAATGCCTCATGTCTCCCTGGCTCGCGATTATCTCGATATTATTTACCAGGCAAAACATTAATCATCAGGCACTCATTTTATTTTTGATTTAAGAGTCAACCGCTTTAATCCTTTGACGCTTTCAAGGCTGTACTTTATGGCGTGCTGGATTTGGCGGCTGTTTTTTATTTTTTTTTTATTATTAATATTTTTTGGAGAGCATTTATGAATTAGAGCCTGAATTTCAGGACTTGGTTGAGAAGATTGCGTAATACATAGAGATAGTATTGTTTCCAGAAAACAAATAGATAGGAAAGTGATGGCTGTCGTATCTAGCTCTACCTTTCTTTTTAAGCCTGCACTTGAGAAAGCCCATATGCATCAGTTTCCACTTGCTATTTTTAGGATCTCCCGGCTTTAGATATATCTGTTTGAAGTAGTAATTGTTGATCCAGAAT
The DNA here is from genome assembly GCF_041601355.1 of Neptunomonas sp. GTDB lineage: Bacteria > Pseudomonadota > Gammaproteobacteria > Pseudomonadales > Balneatricaceae > Neptunomonas. The sequence continues at coordinate 17,565 of NZ_JBFIIH010000045.1, read as the reverse complement.
ATCCGGTGTTATGCGAGTTTTTGATAAAGCTGCAAGATTCGCTGCAATTGCTACTGAATACGAGGTTCCAGTCATTCTTGCTAATTTCCCACCTTGATTAAAGGCCATTACGGATCCAGGCGCATAAAAATCGACACCTTTGCCATAGTTAGAATACTCTGCAGGTGCGCCTTCGCTCTCCGTGCCGACATACACTACTCCAGGTACTGTTGTATGCTCCATCTTTTCTCTCTCATTACCGGCGGCAACGAGGACTAACGAATGCCGGGCCGCTAGCCAAAATGCTGACGAAAAATCAGCGGTAATGATAGGCAGGTTGTTTTCAAATGTTGTTCTTAGCGCAGGATTTTCCCGTTAAATACCTTGACGATAACATGCTATCATCGGACGGTTGATCTATTATAACCCTGAAAATCAATTTGTTATGTTGATCTCTTACATGATAATACGCACAGTGATTTAGGTATAACGCGCATGCACCTTGGTATAGAGCCGAATCAAAGGAATTTGTCAAAATAGTACATTTTATTCAGATAGTTAAACGCTATTCTCTAGTTTTCATTCCCGTATAATGTTGATCAAGAACTATTGCTCTGCTTCTCGTCGAATTCAGGGCTAAAATTGCGTTTCGGTCTTTAATCCATATTGTTATCTAATTGATGCACATTATCTCTCTAACTAGATAGCTAAATTACCTTTGTTATTACAATGGGGCTTTATGAAACGTTATCCTTCTACTACAGCGCTGCGCGCGTTTGAAGCGATTTCCCGATTAGGAAGTGTTTCTGCCGCCGCTGAAGAGCTTAATTTAACCCGCAGCGCAGTTAGCCATCAGTTGAATGTGTTGGAAGAAGTGGTTGGGTTTGCATTGGCTCGAAGGGAAGGTAGAGGGATAACGCTTACTCGAAAAGGTGAAAATTATGCTTTGGAAGTAAAAAAAGCACTTACTATTTTGTTAGAAGCCTCCCGTGTAAACTGCGAGGAAGAAATGATAGGTAAGTTGACCATCAGTTGTGCACCTGGATTGGCTAACTACTGGCTATGCCGCAAGTTGTCCGGCTTTACTAAAAAATACCCAAAACTGTCACTACACATTTTATCATCAAGCTTCCCCAGTGATATTTCGAATGATAATGTTGATTTGTTTATTGCTTACGGTAATGGCAACTGGCCTGAAAAATATGTCAAACAATTGATGACCATCCGGCTGTTCCCTGTTTGCAGTCCTCACTTTTTTCATCAACGAGGTGGATTAGGTCACCCGTCTAATTTGGTGAAAATGCCTCTCTTTCATCTTGTGAATCACACAGATTGGCGGGTTTGGTTAGCGGCAAATGGAGTGAGTAATACGCAACTAGAAGGCGGGGTTATTTTTTCCGATGCCAACCTCGTACAATCCGCTGCTATTGCAGGGCAAGGGCTAGCCATTGGCGATAATATGGTCAGTGGTGATGCTTTGGAAAAGGGCCTTTTAATCCGTCCTTTCGAAAAAAGCATTGAGTCGCCTAGGGCTTATTATTTGGTTGCCTCCCCAGAAAAAGTAGAAAGAAAAGATGTTTCTGCATTTATTGATTGGTTAGAAGGTCTCGTTTCAGACGCGCAATCCCGGTATGACCGGCCAAAATAGCGACTATTTAGGTGGCACTATTATTGTGCGCATTATTGCTGTGATGCACCATCGCCGTGATTGCTGCTATTCAACTTACAAATACCATTTTATAAACTCTTTAAAGTGCTTATTTACCAAGCCTTGAGAAAGCTTTGTCTCAAAAAATCATATCCTTGTTTTTGACTTATTTTATCGCAAAAAAGCCCCTTTTTAGTGCACGCAATCATATTTGTTCGATTTTACTAACCATAATCTCTTTAATTTAAAATAACTGTCAAATTATATTGGACAGTTATGTCAATATTATTCGATTGTTATTGGTTTTCTTCTGGTCAAGAATCTATTCAAGGTATTTGGTCGATGCTATTCGATTACCCCTAATCCCTATTAATAAAAGTAAGATTTCTTGAAGGCAGAATTATGAGTCATCAATCAGAAAGTGATTTTGTAACAGATATCTACCCAACTCTTTCAGAGGAAGCGCGAGTCAGGGTCGATTTAGCGGCGGCTTATCATTTGATTGAGCATTTTCAAATGAGCGACAGTATCTACACACATATTTCAGCGCGTGTTCCTGGTGATAATGAATATTTCTTAATTAATCCTTACGGCACTCGTTTTAGTGAAGTCAAAGCCAGTCAACTTGTGATGATCGATCTAGACGGAAATATTATTGATGACCCATGCAATATGGGCGCAAATCCGGCCGGTTTTACTATTCACTCAGCAATACATGGTGCGCGGCCAGACTTGAAATGTGCGTTGCATACTCACACGGTTGCAGGCGTCTCTATTGCTTCAACACAAACGGGGCTTTTGCCGATTAATCAGTGGGCTTTGCAGTTTTATCACGGTGTCTCTCGTCATGCTTATGAAGGTATCGCCTTAAATTTGGAAGAACGAGAGCGCCTCGTTAAAGACCTAGGCCCTGAAAATAAGATTCTTATTTTAGATAATCATGGCCTGATGACCATGGGTAATGATGTTGGGGAAGCCTTTACCCTAATGTTTAATTTAGAGCGGGTTTGCAAGGTTCAAATGGCTGTTCTGGCCAGTGCTCAGCCGGTTAATCAAATTGACTCAACTGTCTGCGAATTAACCTACCAGCAATATAAACAATTTGCGGAAATGAGTCAGCGTGGTGGTTTCCATGTGGAATGGCTGGCTTATCTAAGATTATTAGAAAAAGTGTCACCTTCTTATCGAGACTAATGCTCATCAATATAAAAACTGATTATTTAAAAATTAGGAGAGATACATGAAAAAAATAATTTTTGGCGCGGTAATCGCTTGTTTACCTTTTGCAACGAGTGTTTATGCACAGCCTCAAGACGGTGGAACGATCAATGTTGTTGTGCAGCCAGAGCCACCAAGCTTAATGATTGGCATGTACTCAAATGCGACCACACAGCAGGTGGGCGGTAATATTTTTGAGGGTCTGATGCGCTATGATAAAGACCTAAACCCTCATCCCCTTTTGGCTACCTCTTGGGATAATTCTGAAGACGGTAAAACATGGACATTCCATTTAAAAGAGAGTGTTCTTTGGCATGATGGGCAGCCTTTTACATCTGCTGATGTCGTCTTTTCTATTGATAAACTGTTACGCGAAACCAATGCTCGTTTGAGAGGATCGCTAGCGTATGTTGACAGTATCACAGCACCTGATGATTACACGGTGGTATTTCAGCTTAAACAACCGTTCGGCCCCTTCATTCGTTTATTTGAAGTGGGAACAACACCGATGTTGCCTAAACATATTTATGAAGGCACGGATTACAAGCTAAACCCTGCTAACCACCATCCTATCGGTACCGGGCCATTCGTATTTAAAGAGTGGAAAAAAGGTTCATTTATCCATTTGGCTAAAAATGAATCCTATCACGTGAAAGGTTTACCGCATATTAATGAGCTTTATTGGCATGTAATTCCAGATGCGGCTTCTCGTTCTGTTGCTTTTGAAACGGGCAAAATTGATGTGCTACCCGGTGGCTCAGTCGAAAACTTTGATGTGCCACGTTTAACTGAATTAGACAATACTTGTGTAACAACTGATGGTTGGGAATTCTTCTCTCCACATGCCTGGTTATGGTTAAACAACCGCCAAGGACCAACAGCTGACAAACGTTTCCGCCAAGCGGTTATGTATGCTATGGATCGTGAATTTGCCAAATCGGTATTGTGGAACGATTACGGAAAAATTGCCAAAGGCCCTGTGGGTTCTAAAACGAAATTCTTCGACAGCTCTTTACCTGATTATGAATATAACCCGAAAAAAGCCAAAGCTTTGTTGGAGGAAATGGGTTATGACGGCACGCCAGTACGCTTGATGGCTATGCCTTATGGTGAAACGTGGCAGCGTTGGACCGAAGTGATCAAGCAGAACCTCGAAGAGGTCGGTATTAAAACCCAGATTGTTTCAACCGATGTCGCTGGCTGGAATCAGAAGGTCGGCGATTGGGATTATGATATTTCCTTCACTTATCTTTACCAATACGGAGATCCTGCTCTAGGTGTTTCTCGGACTTACCTTTCTGACAATATTGCCAAAGGCTCGCCTTGGAATAATGCCGAAGGGTATGTCAATAAGCAGGTAGACCAATGGTTCAATGAAGCAGCAGTGGCCTTTACCGATGCTAAACGGGCGGAGTTGTACAGCAAAATTCAACATCAGATTGTTGAAGATGTACCGGTTGCTTGGCTAATGGAGCTGGAATTTCCAACTATTTATAACTGTAAAGTACAAAACTTGGTTGACTCTGCCATCGGTATAAACGATGCCTTTGGTACCGCTTGGATTAAACAGTAGTCAAAATGGAGCAAGCCTTTCTGGCTTGCTCCTGTAACGAGAGTAGTAACATCTATGAGTATGCAAACCTTATTTTATATCGGTGGTCGCTTGGTTAAAGGGGCCGCGGTGTTATTGGTTATCGCGATCTTTAACTTCTTTTTAATTCGGATGGCACCAGGCGATCCAGCGCAAGTATTGGCAGGTGAAGCCGGGGCGACAGATGCTATCTTTCTACAGCAGCTAAGAGAGCAATTTGGCCTTGATCAACCGCTTTACTATCAGCTGTGGATTTATGTTAGTAACTTGATGCAGTTCGATATGGGTATTACTTACCGTCAGCAAATGCCGGTGTTTGACCTGATTATGGAGCGCATGCCTGCCACCTTGCTACTCACGGGTGCGGCGTTCTTTTTATCGATTTTATTAGGTGTTTTAGCAGGTGTTATTGCCGCGGCTAAGCATCGTAAATGGGCTGATTCAGCTATCACAGTGGCGGCCCTTATTTTTTATGCGACACCTCTTTTTTGGTTGGCGATGATGGCTTCGCTGTTCTTTTCTGTGTATTTAGAGTGGCTACCCAGTTTTGGTATGCAAACGGTGGGTCAAGACCTAACGGGTTGGCAAAAAATCACCGATATTGCACTACACCTGATCTTACCGGCAAGCACGCTTGGGCTGTTTTTTACGGCGGTATATGCCCGAATGACACGGACTTCGATGATAGAAACCAGCCGTTTAGATTTTGTTAAGACAGCAAAAGCAAAAGGAATGAAACCCTCACGTGTGACGACTCACCATGTATTGCGTAATGCGTTGTTACCGGTTGTGACACTCGCTGGCTTGCAAGCAGGACAATTGATCGGTGGTGCGGTTTTAACCGAAACCGTATTCGCTTGGCCTGGCATTGGACGGTTGATGTTTGAGGCGTTGTTCCAGCGAGACTATAACCTGTTATTAGGAGTGTTCTTTGTATCATCCGCGATGGTTGTTCTCTTTAACTTGATCACTGATGTTATCTATTGCGTCGTTGATCCACGAATAGAGCTGTCAAAATGAATGTAGTTAAATCCTTAACACAAAATAAAGTGGCGATGGTTGGTTTTGGCATACTATTTATGTTCGTTGTCATCGCTTTATTTGGGCCTTACCTCTATGACGGAAGCCCTTGGCGTATGGTGCAAAGACCTTTTATACCACCATTTCAAAACAGTAATTACCTGCTCGGTACGGATACGTTAGGCCGGGATGTGTTGGCCGGTTTGATTTACGGCGCACGTATTTCTTTATTGGTAGGCTTAGTCTCAACCACGATTGCGCTATTAATCGGTATTCCATTAGGGGCGTATGCGGGCTATTACGGTGGCTGGGTTGATGAACTATTAATGCGTTTTACTGAAATATTTCAGACCGTCCCTAGTTTTGCATTGGCGGTAGTGTTAGTGGCGATTTTTGAGCCTTCTGTTTATTCCATCACCGGTGCAATCGCCATTGTCAGTTGGCCTCCCGTGGCGCGACTGGTGCGCGGCGAGTTTTTATCCCTGCGCGGCCAAGAGTATGTTTTAGCGGCCAAACTGAATGGTCAAAGTAATCGAAACATCATTATGCGAGAGATTTTACCTAACAGCCTTTCGCCGATCATCGTCTTGGCATCACTGATGGTGGCCAGTGCGATTTTGCTGGAATCTTCTTTATCTTTCTTAGGTTTAGGCGATCCAGAAATTATGTCTTGGGGGTATATGATTGGCGCGGCAAAAACCGTTATACGCCAAGCGTGGTGGTTAAGTTTTATCCCAGGTGTGGCCATTGCGATTACGGTACTTTCTCTTAACTTGCTAGGTGAAGGCTTAAACGAAGCTCTAAACCCTAAATTATCAGGTAATCGGGAGAGCTAATATGAAGCCTTTACTAAAAGTTGAAAATTTAAGTATCCGTTTACCCAAAGGCAGTGATCGTGAATTCGCGATTAGAAATGTGAATTATGACTTAATGCCGGGCGAGTTGTTGTGTGTCGTGGGTGAGTCGGGGTCTGGTAAATCAATGACGGCGAATGCTGTTATGGGATTGCTGCCTAAGGCTATTGAGGTGGATAGCGGGGCGGTGACGTTTGATGGTTTTGATCTGACTTCATTGGAAGAGCGCAGAGCCCGAGCGCTACGCGGCAATCGCATCAGTATGATTTTCCAAGAGCCGATGACGGCGCTAAACCCACTGATGAGAGTGGAGAATCAAATTTCAGAAGTGTTTTTGATCCATACGTCAATGTCTGCGAAGGAACGTCATGATCGTACTTTGGCCTTGTTAGAAGATGTCGGTTTGCCTGATCCGCAAAAAATGCTGCGGGCATATCCTCATCAATTGTCCGGTGGTCAGCGTCAGCGGGTGATGATCGCCATGGCACTCGCACTAGAGCCTTCTATTCTGATTGCCGATGAGCCGACGACGGCATTGGATGTGACGACACAAGCGCAGATTCTTAAGCTGATTAAAGAGTTGCAACGTAAACACAATACAGCAGTGATGTTTATCACTCATGATTTTGGTGTGGTGGCAGAGATAGCTGACAGAGTTGTCGTGATGGAAAAAGGCGAAATGGTTGAGCTGGGTAAGCGTGATGAGGTGTTAAATAACCCACAACATGCCTATACCAAAAAACTGATTGCCGCAGTGCCTCCGCTCGTATCTCCTCAGCGTGACGTTAGAGTGCATCAAGAACCGCCAATTTTACACGTGAAAAATTTGTGTAAAACCTATAGAACAGGCGGCAGTTGGTTTACTAAAGCACGCATTGTCAATGCCGCTGATAACGTTAATTTTGAGCTTCACCGTGGTGAAACGCTGGGTCTAGTGGGCGAATCTGGCTCAGGAAAATCTACCGTGAGCCGATGTGTGGTGCGCTTGCTTGAGGCGGATAGCGGCCAAATATTATTGGGTGGTAGCGAAATTCAGTCGCTAAATAGCAAGCAACTGATGCCATTTAGAAAACGCATACAAATGGTCTTTCAAGACCCTTATGCCTCCCTTAACCCACGTAAAACCATTGGCCAAATCATTGCCGATGGGCCCATCGCTCAGGGTATGGCTGCTAAGGATGCGCTGGCAAAAGCGGCTGAATTATTAGAGCTAGTTGAATTACCTAAAACCGCATTGGATCGATATCCCCATGAGTTTTCGGGAGGGCAGCGACAACGTATTGGGATTGCCCGCGCGTTAGCCCATGACCCTGAAGTTCTGGTCGCGGATGAGGCTATTTCGGCACTGGATGTGTCGGTGCAAGCGCAAATTCTTGATCTGATAGAGGTCTTAAAAAAACGTCTTAATTTAGCTGTTTTATTTGTTGTCCATGACCTGCGAGTGGCCGCCCAAGTATGCGATAGGGTAATCGTTATGGAAAAGGGCCAAATTGTAGAAATGGGTGAAACTAGTCAAGTGTTTGAGTCCCCTGTGCATGATTATACAAAAAGCTTAATTGCTTCTATTCCTGGTGCGCACTGGCGCTCGGGTGTTGTTGAGAACAAGTTGATTCAAAACATGGAGGCTCTGGTCTAATGCAGTACGGCGTCGCACATAGCAGTTTTTTAGATATGTCTGCTTATATCAATCAGTTCGAACACTATGCTGACGAAGTATCGGTAGTGACTTGTGACCAAGTTCATGATGCTTCATTAGTGACCTTTGCCTTGCTTTGGTATCCCGATGATGACTTCTTTGAACGTTACCCCAACGTGCGTGTCGTGGCCTCTATAGCCGCAGGAGTAGACAGTATTCTGTCCTGCCCCAGCATTCATGACGACGTGATCGTGTGTCGCAACCGTGATCCCGAACAAGCGTCGATCATGAGTACCTTTGCGATTTGGAACGTGATTAACCATCAGCGTAATTTTGCTCAGTATCGCCAGCAGCAAGAGGAAAAAATATGGCAACGCTTGCCTATGAGAGCTCCGAGTGAGGTCAGTGTTGGCGTACTGGGGCTAGGGTTTATGGGCGAAAAAATGGTCAATGATCTGTATGCCTTGGGGTTTGATGTGGCGGGTTGGCGTAAAAGCGAAACAACGCTTGAGAACCAAGATATCGCGGTTTTTAGTGGTGATGCTCAATTAGCCGCATTTTTACAACGCACAGAAGTGCTTATTTGTGTTCTGCCATTGACCAAGCAAACCCAGGGTATTTTGTCAGCCGAATTATTTGCCCAGTTAAAAACGAATGCGTACTTAATCCATCTCGGGCGCGGTGGCCACCTTGTCGCAGAGGATTTACTGGCTGCACTTGACGATGGCTCATTAGTCGGCGCGTCGTTAGATGTGTTTGATGAAGAGCCACTGCCTAAAAGTAATCTATTTTGGCAACACCCTCGCATTTTAGTAACGCCCCATGATGCAAGCGATGTTCGACCGCAAACGGCGGCTCTTAACTTAGTCGAAGAGGTAAGGCTGTTTTCGATGGGTGAAATGCCAAAAAATAAAGTTGAAGCCGCTCTTGGCTATTAAATAGAGATTTATTATGACTGTTGGAAAATGTAATCGTGATCGATTGTGGAACTCAATTATGCAGATCGGACAAATTGGTCATGCCGAAGTTGCAGGAAGTAAAGTTGGGGGGTGCCACCGACTGGCGTTGACGGACAAAGATAAACAAGCGAGAGATCTATTTATTGCTTGGGCAAAAGAGATTGGCTGCACATTAAGAGTCGATGCGGTAGGCAATTTGTTTTTACGCCGTGCGGGCATGGATAAGGATTTACCTCCGGTGATGACTGGCAGCCATTTAGATACGCAGCCTACTGGTGGTAAATTTGACGGCGTGTATGGCTGCTTGGCCGGCCTAGAAGTGTTGCGCTGTTTAAACGAAAACAATATCAAAACCTTGCGCCCAATCGAAGTCGTGGTTTGGACGAATGAAGAAGGGGCGCGTTTTAAGCCCGCGATGTTGGGCTCTGGTGTTTATGCAAAGGTTTTTAAGCTTGAGGATGTCTTAGCGACAAAAGATGAAGGTGACATCAGTTTAGGCGCAGAGTTAGCACGTTTAGGTTATCAAGAAATGGCGAATAATGATGCGCATGAAGGCTATCAATATTATGAGTTGCATATTGAACAAGGGCCAGTGCTTGAAGCGCTAGATGTCGATTTAGGTGTGGTCGCGGGTGTCTTAGGTATGCGCTGGTACAACGTTGAAGTGAGTGGGCGTTCTTGTCATGCCGGACCGAGCCCTATGGATCTTCGTAATGATGCTCTGGTTGGCGTTGCTGAAATGATTACCGAGTTAACCCGTATTGCGGGATCACAGAGCAAAGATAGCCGTTGTACGATTGGCGAATTAAACATTCCTAATTCATCGACCAATGTGTCACCAGGTAAAGTACGCTTTTCTTTAGATCTTCGTGAGGGACAAATAGACGATTTGGATGAACTGCAAACCAAATCATTTGAAGCCATTCATCGTATTGCTTTTCACCTGAAGCTAGATATAGATATTAAAGAAACCTGGTCGTTGCCTCCTTGTCCTTTTGATGAAAAATGTCTGGAGCACATTCAGCAAGCTTGTGCCATGAGTTACCCCGATATTACTCCCCACCGGTTAATCAGTGGTGCTGGCCACGACGCGGTTTATGTCAGCAGAGTGACGCCTACGGCAATGATTTTTGTGCCATCTGAAGATGGTTTGAGTCATAACGAACGTGAATACACTAGTCCAGAACAGTTGGAGAAAGGTTGTAATGTACTGTTACACACCATCATGTTATCCGCTAATTCAAACTAGTTTTTTGCATTCATTTATAAGGAGAGTGTTTAAGTGAAAGCCTTTTATCATGAGGATCAACGTCAACATGATCCCAAATTTTATATGAAAAATGGTAAATCTACTCCCGCTCGTGAAGTGCCTGAACGGGGCGATATTTTTCGCAATGTGCTAAACAACTTGAATGTTTCTATCAGCCCAACGTCTGACTTCGGCATGTCTTATATTTCTCAGGTGCATTCACCTGATTATGTCAATTTCCTTAGGAGTGTGTATTCAAAATGGGCTGAATTACCTGATGCGAGTGAGGAAATCATCCCTAAAAGCAACCCAGGGCGGTATGCCGCTAATTATCCTAAAGACATTATTGGTCAAGTTGGCTGGCATTTGATGGATACCTCCTGTCCATTAGGCGCTGGCACTTGGAAGGGTGTATATGCTTCAGCACAAACTGCCACCAGTGCCGCTGATGCGGTTGCTAAAAAAGAATGTGATGCAGTTTATGCGGTTTGTCGCCCACCGGGTCACCATGCGTATCCTGATGGAGGTGCAGGTTTTTGTTTTTTAAATAATTCGGCGATCGCCGCCCAGCGATTATTAAAAGACTTTGAAAGGGTGGTGATTCTTGATGTGGATTTACATCACGGCAATGGCACACAGGCTGTATTTTGGCATCGCAAGGACGTGATGACCATTTCTATCCATGCGGACCCTGCCTATTGTTACCCACACTATTGGGGTTATGCCCATGAAAAAGGCGAAGGGGAAGGCTATGGATATAATTTGAACTTTCCTATTCCAGAGGGCACCGCTGACGCTGGGTATATAGAAGTACTTGAGCAAGCCCTTGATCAACTTGATGCTTATGCGCCAGATGCCATCATCGTCGCTTTAGGACTTGATGCATCAGAGCAAGACCCCTTTGCGGTATTAAGCCTAACCACAGAAGGTTTTTCTGAAATAGGCAAACGAATCAAAGCATTGGATAAGCCTACGGTTATTATTCAAGAAGGGGGATATATATCACCTATTTTGGGCGATAATTTAGCTGCTGTGTTAAAGCCTTTTACCAAGTCATAATCGTTTGATAATAAAACCAGAGGGGGCATCGAAATTGCTCGGGGACAGTTTACTTAAATGCTTAAAGTAGGCTGGATTAAGTCAAGTGTGTCCCCGTAATTCCAACCCTATGTTTTTCAAATAATAGTGATTACTGACTGTAGGATGTCGCTTTTCATTTATTTATCTACGTTCAGGTTTGCCTTTTCCTGACAATACACCATACAAATCAAGGCTGTGACAGTACCAAAACATGCCCCAATCAGATGAGCCTCGGTTATCACTGTCATATCGCCAACCAGACTTTCATAACCGAGGTGTGAACGTATCGCCTCAACCAATACTTTCACCCATATAATAACCAAGCCTGCCCAAAATACCTTATCTCCATCACCAGCCAGGCGAACGGAGAAATAGGCCACTAGTGCGTGCAGCAAACCTGATAAGCCGTTATACCAACCGAGACTTGGGTAGATATATAATAAAGTTACGCTGATTAGCGCCGCAAAAATGAAACTATACAACAACAGTTCGCCTGATTTTATCCTCAGAAAAAACGTGAAGTAGATAATGATTGCCGCGGTAATATTCAGGGCGAAATGAGAGCTGTTGGTGTGCACTAAATGGCCGGTCCAGATTCGCCAAATCTCTCCGGATAACAACTGCGGCCGGTCAAACTCCAACACCTCCCGGTAACTCTGGAGTACCCACAGACAAAAAATAATAAGGGCAGAGCCGAGAACTTTGCCCCTTGTAGCCCCCATCATTTTGCTACCCTTTAGTAATCCTTAAAATCGCCAGTCCGGCCAATATCAACAGAAATGGCCATTGAATTCCGCCACCACCACCATATCCCTGACTGTGTGTTATCTGCACACTCTTATCCTCTTTTATCTTTTCCTTGAACCGGTCAAGTTCGACTGCCAGATTATTGGTCATGTCTGCCACAGCTAATTCGAAGCCCTTTTCTCTCACCCCTCTATTCACCTGATCCACTTCCACCAACGAAGATGATTGTTGAACATCACTCACGCCTGGCGCACGAAAAAGCATTTTTCTGGAATTAACATCGAATACAGCGGTATCAACAAAAGTAGTCGCCTGATTCTGGTTTCCCTTTATGAAATAAGCGCCAACAATGGTCCAGTACAAGACGGAGCTTTTCGTTTCCGAGGTAACGGCGACCTGGTCATAGGATACCAACGCAACTATGTCCAGGCCGTATAAACGCGCTATCTGCCCCACCCCCTCAAACCCTTTCGAGGAGCGCATGTATGTTTCCGGAACAATGGTTATTTCTTTTACGTAATCCAGTCCGACAAATTTCTGTTTAACCACTTCAAGCAGCTGCGTTTTTTTAGATTCAGGCAGCGAGAAAGATGTACCTTTCTCCGACGGAACAAACGCCAAACCAACGGTAAGCGGAAGACGCAGATGCGGTGTGGTTTCATCATGTTTTGGAGGGACCTGACCATCTGGATACAGATAATCGACGAGACTGCTGGAAACGCCTCTACGCCCCTCCAGACCAAAATATGATGCACATGAGGTTAAAAACAAGGCGATAACCGCAAAGAGGCACGCTTTACTAATCATGGTTTTCATAGATTCTCCTTAGCAAAAATATTTGCAGCGCCTGAGCCTCAAACAGCTTTACCAAGTCCGCCTGCTTTGACTTGATACTTATCCAGCCTTCTCCCTCAGCCACCCCGTTAGCGGTAAGCTGGAAGGCAACCAAACCTATTAAGAAGAAGACCTATGAATGGCTACAATAGCACTCATCCCTAATATTGTGGTATCGATTTAAGTATCAGATCTCTGTATTTATGCAGCATTGATCACGCCGATAAAACGCCGCTGAAGATAGGCTGAATGGACACTGCACCAGCAAAAAAGATCAGACGATTATTTCCGTAACAACCCCACTTCCTGATGATCGTTCAGTGCTAAACAGTCTGTAGTAATTAAATATGCTCTGACCCCCTTATCTGCATGCTCTGACCCCCTTATCTGACCCTCTTATCACTAAACAAGGGGCTTACCCCCAGAAAACCACAAACAAAATATGACAAAAAATGCCATATTTGGCTCAGTTCATGTCACTTTATTTGTTTTCAATGTTCTAGCCTGCTGCTGTATAACTCAATTAAACACATTAAAAACAATAGCTTATTTTAATAATTTAAAAGCTGGCATTGTCATTGCTAGATCTATAGTAATTAAACAAATAGTCGTGGAGATACAGCAATGACACATTCACATGAAGAACAAGGCGTTGAAGTAATCGGTGTAGTTCCGTCAATTCTGATGGTGGTGGGAGGCTTGGCTATCGCTATTTTGCCCGCCATTGTGCAGGTTGTTATTTTGATGAAATAAGCATTCCTTCAGCGCTTTTTTTATCCGGCTTTTTTGCCGGGCCCGTCCCGCCTTTTTTACGGCTGCTATTTTCATGATTCATGATACGTGCTGTGCGTTATCCACAGCACAACACCCAATCCAGGATATAGGCCAGGAATACAGACGCGATATAAGTAAGGCAAAAAAGAAAAAAGGTAGCCGCGACCATTCACGCGAAAGAGATATAGCTAACAAATAGGATGAAAGTAGAACCAGTAACAGGAAGGGATCAGTCAGATGAAATACGCTGGCATAAAAAGGTTAACCGATTGGTGCAGATGGGGAGACTCGAACTCCCACGCCCGTGAAGGCACTAGCACCTGAAGCTAGCGTGTCTACCAATTCCACCACATCTGCATCGGTCTTATTTAACCTGTGTACGTTTAAAGAGGGTACGCTCTGAAGGTTTTTACTTTCAGCACCCGCCCTGAAAACAGAACGTGGTGCAGATGGGGAGACTCGAACTCCCACGCCCGTGAAGGCACTAGCACCTGAAGCTAGCGTGTCTACCAATTCCACCACATCTGCTCGAAAGTGGGCGATATTATATAGACCGAATTTCTGTTTGGGAAGCCGTTTTGCCGTAATTTAAAAAATTCAGCACCGACAACACTTTCAGGCCTGCTGCCAGGACTCCTTCAATCCTGTAGACACGCTTTAAATACTTCTGCAAAGTCAGCGAGAAATGCTAAATAAGCCCCTTTTCCAGGCTCAGTTTTTTGCCCCAGCGGATCGAGCTCAGCCGTACGAATCGAGGTACCCGAAGTAATTGTTTTTAATACCGCGGCATTAAACTGCGGCTCACTGAACACACACACCGCTCTACTTTGAATAACGGCCTCACGTAGTTCGATTATGTGCTTCGCGCCTGCTTTACGTGAAGGATCAACGGTGACTGCATCCAATTGCAGCAGGTTATAATGCTCAACAAAACCATTGTATGCATCATGAAAGACCACAAATCCCCGCTGATTCAACGGCGCTAATTCTGTCATTATGCGCTTGTCTTGTTGCAACAGCGCCTCAGCAAACTCTGCATAATTTTTGTCGAGTATTAGTTGCTGTTCAGGTGCCGCTGTAACCGCTGCATCACGGATGACTTCGGCTATTTCCAGTGCATGCAGTGGGTCGAGCCAGATATGCGGATCTGAATCACCATGATGATGGTCTTCATGCTGTTCTTTATGTTGCTGACTGCTGGCTAACAGGTTATCAGAGGCATCCTGATGTTGTGATTCATGCTCATGTTCATGCTCACTTTCGGATTCCAATAATCGCAGCACCGTTGCATCGGTTGAACTTAATGTTTTTTCCAGAAATCTCTCTAACTCGGGCCCTACCCAGAAGATGAGATCCGCCTGCTTCACTTTGCGCACATCCGAGGGACGCAAAGAATATTGATGCGGCGATGCGCCGGGAGGTAATAAGACATCCGGCATAGTAACATCTGCCAGAATTTCACTGGCAATCAGCTGTATTGGTGTGATGCTCGTCAGTACTTTCAACTCCGATGCCGCGGCAACAGGAAGAAATAAGGTGAATACTAATGACAAAAGGAAACTTTGTGGACGCATGCTCTTCTTCCAGTCTGATTTGATGTTACAATATAACAAAAATAAGACTTATTGCCCATAAATTATGAGCTATGACCTATGAAGCATTTCTTATGAACTATCCCCTATGAACAATGCCGACGTCGCTTTTCTACCCGGGCACGATCATAGTCGCTGCATTACTCAGGCGTTACAGGATGCGGCTGAGCTTTGCCGTGGACGACAACAACGCCTGACACCCGTGCGCGAGCTGGTACTGAAGCTCATTTGGCAAAGCCATAAACCGCTCGGTGCCTATGATATTTTACCGGCGCTGGCAGAGGCCGGCTTTAACTCGGCCCCGCCGACGGTTTATCGGGCATTAGACTTTCTTCAGGAACAAGGGCTGGTTCACCGCATTGCCTCGCTTAACGCGTTTATTGGCTGCAGCCATCCTGAACATCATTGCAATAACAGCTTTCTGATCTGCACCCGCTGCCACAGTGCGGTTGAGCTGGAATCGGAAGCCGTGTCTGAAGCAATTAAAGCATCGGCAAATGCCGTGGGTTTTAGCGTGCTAAGCGAAATACTGGAAGTCGCCGGCATCTGCCCGAACTGCCAACAAGAAGACAAGACACTATGAGCCACCCCGTAGAGTTAGTCAGGCTAGACCAGATTAATGTCCAGTTTGGACACAGCCATGTTTTGCAAGATGTAAACCTGACATTGTATAAAGATTGTATCACCACGCTGATCGGTCCCAACGGCGCCGGTAAAACCACACTGGTACGCATAGTCCTGGGGTTGATCAAGCCCACGCGTGGCAATGTCTGGTTACAACCGAACTTACGTGTCGGTTATATGCCGCAAAAATTGCATATTGACCGAACCTTTCCGCTCACGGTAAAGCGTTTTTTACAAACGGCACGCATCAAAGATGTAACACAGATGCAAACAGCACTGGACGATGTCCGTGCCGGACACCTGATGAACCACTCAATCCATGACCTTTCCGGCGGCGAAACACAACGTGTAATGCTGGCACGGGCACTGCTACGTGAACCCGAATTATTAGTTCTGGATGAGCCCGTGCAAGGTGTTGACATTAACGGCCAGGTAGAACTCTATGACCTGATAGCCCGCATCCGCAAACAACGTCGCTGTGGCGTCATGATGATCTCCCATGATCTGCATCTGGTGATGTCATCAACTGATAATGTGGTCTGCCTTAATCATCACATCTGCTGCTCGGGGCATCCTGAACATGTCAGTAATGACCCGTCTTTTATCGAGCTGTTCGGTAAACAGGGCGCAGCCAGCATGGCGCTATATAACCATCGCCATAACCACAATCATGATACGCATGGCGATGTGATCGCTGACCACCCGCATCCCGAAGAAGCACAAAGAGTATTACAAAAAGAAGCGCATGATAAAGAGTGTAACCACTAAATGACTTACGATTTTCTTATTTATGCCATTATCGGCGGACTGGGTGTGGCGGCCGTCGCAGGCCCGCTGGGCGCCTTTGTAGTGTGGCGACGCATGGCCTATTTTGGCGATAGCCTGGCGCATTCCGCACTCTTAGGCGTGGCGCTGGGTATCTTGCTGGACCTCAACCTGAATCTGGCGGTGATTGTCTGCTGCGTATTATTAGCACTACTGCTGGTTGCTTTACAAAAGCAACGCTTTATCGCCACCGACACTCTGCTGGGCATCATGGCACATAGCACCCTTTCTTTAGGTTTAGTCGCCATCTCCTTTGTCGACGATGTCCGGCTGGATCTGATGGATTACCTTTTTGGCGATCTGCTTGCCATCGCCCCGGCGGATCTGGTGTGGATTCTTGCCGGCGGCGCAGCGGTTTTGATCATCATACGTATATTCTGGGAGCCATTACTCGCTATCACCATCAACGAAGAACTGGCACAGGTAGAAGGGATCAATGTCAGCCGCACCCGCCTCATTTTAATGGTGCTTATCGCCATTGTGATTGCCGTCGCGATGAAAATTGTCGGTATTCTGTTGATTACCTCGCTGCTGGTTATACCTGCCGCAGCCGCCCGTCGCCTGTCAACAACACCGGAGCAGATGGCCATTTACGCCTCGTTACTGGGCTGCTCCGCTGTTTTATTAGGTATTTGGGGCTCATGGACATGGGATACTCCCGCCGGCCCTTCCGTGGTGGTTGCGGCACTGTTTGAGTTCATGGTTATTTATTTACTACCATCCCGACAGACATCAAACGCCTGATGCCCAGGGCCAGTCACACCAACTGGACTGCTTTACGCCCCTCCAGACGTGACCATAAAGAAGTCTGGTCGCTGGCCTGGCCGATGATTCTTTCCAATATCACCGTTCCTCTGGTCGGCCTGGTCGATACTGCTGTTATCGGCCACCTGCCGGACGGCAAGCACCTCGCCGCAGTCGCTATCGGCAGCATG
>NZ_JBFIIH010000044.1:0-27696 GCF_041601355.1 Neptunomonas sp. | reverse complement strand
GTTGAGGCCATTTTTGTTTTGGAATATGGGTGCTTTGTGTGAGCCGCTAAAGGAAAAAGTGGCAGGCCCATCGCCTGAAAGCGCTTCAATATAGTTACCGGTGAGTAACCCCTCAGGGTGCTCTATGCCACTTAAGCGGATGGCGGGTGCGACTACCCAGAAACGGCTGTTTTTACGAGCCAGGAAGTGACCATCTCTGAAAAGGTCAATATTTACGCGTAATGCTTCGCCATCCTGAATCACCGCCACGTTTACTACTTTACCTACGGTCTGGCCTTTATAGCGAACATCGCTATTGGGCTGGATGTTCTTGCCAGTAGCGAAGATCACCTGAATACCAAGAGGCTGTTGTCGGCTGGTGATGCGGTCCTGGTAAAGTGTGAACATATGGTTAGGCTTGATACTGGCGCCTGGATAGTCTGTGTCAAAGGCAATACCACCTGATATGAGTGTTTTAAGTGATTCTGAGCGAATACTCATCTGCTGCAATGTGAAATCGGCTTTGATGCCGCTGGCATTCCAGAAGCGGCTGCCTTCATTGATCAGATGGATGTAGGCAGGATCGATAAACGCATACAGCGTGACACCTTTACCGTCTTTATTGAGAACGGTTTGAGCTATTTCACCCACTGTGATTTGTTTATAGAGAATCGGGTCTCCCGCTTTAAGTGAACCTGATTCCAGACTATGTAAGCGTATCTTGAGGGCATTTTGAAAACGCTGATCGGTCAGCGCGCCTTGTTGAGATGCTTGATGGTAATCGCTGTAGAGTGAATAAACCGTGGCGTTTGTCGTGGCGTTTTTCGCTTGTGGTGGGTTGAAAAATGCAATGCCGCCGCGAAAAAGTGTCGCTGCAGACTCTGTGCGCAGTTCAATGCCATCAATGTTAGCGGTTAAATCAATGCCGCTGGCATTCCAAAAACGACTGTTACTTTTTACCAGATGACTGTATCGCTGTTCTATAGCAGCATAGATAATGACATGCTCGCCCTTGGCATCCAGTTCATAATTGATCACTTCTCCGACAGGTAGCTGGCGGTACAGGACAGGAGATCCTTTGGTAAGCGAGCCGAGTTGATCGGTACGTAATTCAATCGCTTTTCCCTGACTTAACTGACGTTTAACCGGGGCGATTTGAAGCGCTGTGAAGTTTCGTTGTGCACTTCCCTGGCCGGGTTCAAGCTCAATGTAGCTGCCGCGGAGCAGTGTGCCGAGTTGATCAAGGTTCTCTAATGAAAGTTCCGGTTTCTGCAGCCAGAAGCGAGATCCCTCTTTGAGCAGGTCCTGGGCACGCGGGTCGATTAACAAGGTGCTATCCAGGTATTTGAAATCATCGGTGAGTGTGACCTGTTTGACACGTCCGATTTGAATGCCGCGGCTTAGCACGCTTGCTCCCTCTCTGAGTTCGGTTGCACCGGGAAATCGCAGCTGAACCTCAATACCATCTTGTGCTGCTTCGTAGTCGTCGTACAGGGGAAGTATTTGGCTATTGATGGCGGGAGCTGCTGTTTCATCTGGGGTGGAAAAATGGATCCCTCCCGCAATAATTGAAGCCAGAGAGCCGATCTGGATATCAATTTTTGGGAGGTCGGCTTTCACTTTAATACCACTGGCATTCCAAAAACGTGTGTTCTCTTTAATCAGGTAGGTGAAACGGGGTTCAATATAGGTTTCGATCAATACTTTTTTGCCGTCTGCTGCAAGGGCATGGCTGAGCACTTCACCGACCTCGATATCACGAAAATAAACTTTGGCGCCCTGGTAAACAGAGCGAGCGTTATCGGCGGTGAGAGTGATGTACAGACCACTGGCGTTCTTGATGGGTGGTGGAGGTTGGTCCAGGGCTTCAAATGAGCGCTTGTGAAGGCCTTTTTCGCCGGGCTGGAAGCTGATATAGCTTCCTGACAGTAGTGTTTCAAGACCGCGGACACCGGATAAAGATACCTGGGGTTTGACTAACCAGAACTGTGCCTGATCTGTCAGGGATTTTTCTGTCTGGGGCACCATTTCAATCAGTGCTCTGACACGCCTCAGGTCGTTATCAACCTTAAGTTCTTTGACGACACCTGTGGGTAAGCCTCGATAGAACACCTTGGTTTTGTTAGCTTCTAAGCCCGCGGCCGAATCAAAAATCACCTCGATCAGAATGCCTTTGCTGTCATAATTTTTATAAACAAGCCAGCCAGCAATAATGGCGGCGAGTAAGGGTAAGAACCAGATGGCTGATGGAAGGTGGCGGCGAGTAATGACCGGGTCATGATCACTCATGGAAAGACCTCAAGTTGTTCCAGATGTTTATCCCAGATTAAACGGGTATCAAAGCAGTTCGCTGCCAGCATGGTAAAAATAACAACAGCGGCAAATGCTGTCGCGCCGGTGTTACCCGTGACGCTGGCAAGGTTACCGAGTTGTACAATGGCGGCGAGTATTGCAACCACAAAAATATCCAGCATCGACCAGCGGCCAATCCATTCAACGAAATGGTACATCAGCATTTTCTGCCGCATATTGGTGGTCCAGCCGAGTTGAACGGTTAATAATAAAATAATCAGACCGACTATTTTCAGTACAGGGATAATAATTGAGGCTGCCAGAACGACAAAAGCGATCCCGAGCATACCATGGTCAAGGAGCTGCATAACACCTTGCATAATTGTAGCAGGGTCTCCCTGACCTAATGATCGGAATGTCATAATGGGTAGCAAATTAGCCGGAAGTAGCATAATCATTGAGGCGAGTAGCAGTGCCCAGGTGTAGGCAATGGAGTGTGGCTTTCGACGATGCAGGCGGGTTCCGCAGCGCGGGCAAGTAGTTTTGTCATCTGTTACAGAGGCAGGTCTTTTACAGCGATGGCAGAGAATGATGCCTTGAGTGAGTGCTGAGTGCTGTTTCACTTCTTCTCCAGTTGCTCAATGCGGCGCCAGAAACGGTGACTGTCGAGTTGCGTGGATGTCAGCAAGGTCATGATGATTAGCCCCGTTAAGCTATAGAGACCGATACCCGGTGTGACATCTGCTACATCAATTAATTTTACGATAGAAACAAGAATTCCCAGCATATAGATTTCAAGCATTCCCCAGCTATCCAGCTGTTGGTAGCTGCGCATTGACCAGGCCAATAAAGGTGCACGTTTATGCATGAGTAGGCAGGTGCTCAGATAGGCCAGTAATATAAGCTTCATTAACGGAACAATTATGGCAGACATCAGAACCAGTGCCGAGACCATGAACAGCTGGCTATCATAGAGTGCCATTACGGATGTAAAGATGGTTTCAGACTGAGAAAGTCCCAGTGTTTGCAAGGTTAATATGGGAAAAATGTTCGCAGGGAAAAAAAGAATTAAGCCGGCAACGGCCAGGGCCAGCGTCCATTCAATGGAATGATGCTTACTGGAAATAAGCAACGATTGGCAACGCGGGCAGTGCGCTTCATGCCGGTCCGGTATGGCGCGACGATTCAGCAGCAGGTCACACTCCGGACAGACCCAGTACTTTTCCGGTTGTAGCGATACTATTTCCTTATCTATCATACGTCTCTATTGATGCGTTTTAATCAAACTGCAGTATGCCAGAAATTACTCTGCTATGGCTATTCGCAGAAAACAACGCTCAGGCAGATGTATGGTCGTAAGCTTTTGGTTATAGTAAGCCGCTTATACAGGAGATAGAGAATGTCCGAAACCGCGGGTGATTTTACCCAATTGCGTCGAGAGTATGTATCCCAGGGGATAGCAGACAACAGCTTAGTCGCCGATCCGTTTAAACAGTTTACAGAATGGTTCGATGTGGCATGTCAGGTACGGCCTGATGATGCAACATCCATGACGTTAGCAACGGCTAACAAGCAGGGAATGCCATCAGCCAGAACTGTTCTGCTAAAGCATTTTGATGTGAATGGTTTTGCCTGGTATACCGATTACCAGAGCCAGAAAGGCCGGGAGCTAGAAGAAAATCCGCAGGCCGAGATTTTATTCTACTGGTATGGTTTGGAAAGACAGATACGTATACAGGGACGCGTAGAGAAACTAACAGCTGATCAGGCAGATATCTATTTTCATCAGCGCCCTTTGGGTAGTCAGTTAAGTGCGGCTGTTTCCGAGCAAAGTCAGCCGGTAGCATCGCGTCAGGTATTGGAACAACGTGTGGCGCAATTACAGGCACAATACAAAGAGCAAGAAGTACCTTGTCCGCAGCGTTGGGGAGGATACCGCTTAATTCCTCAAAAATTTGAATTCTGGCAGGGACGGGAAAATCGCCTGCATGATCGTTTTCAGTATCGTTTATCGGATAATAACTGGATCATTGAGAGGCTACAGCCATGATAGATAACGACATGATAATGGTGGAAACACAGCCGGCTTGTGATGCTGTGATTATCTGGATGCATGGACTGGGTGCGGATGGATCTGATTTCCCCCCGACGATCCCTTATTTGAGGTTGCCCAAAGAACTCGCTGTCCGTTTTCTGTTTCCTAATGCACCAGAGCAGGCAGTGACGATCAATGGCGGCATGGTGATGCGCTCCTGGTACGATATTCTGAGTATGAATATTGGCCGTGAAATTAGTGAAACCCAACTGCAAACGTCAGTGACTGATATCTCAGCCATAGTGACTCATC
The DNA here is from genome assembly GCF_041601355.1 of Neptunomonas sp. Lineage (GTDB taxonomy): Bacteria > Pseudomonadota > Gammaproteobacteria > Pseudomonadales > Balneatricaceae > Neptunomonas. The sequence goes on along the minus strand of NZ_JBFIIH010000044.1, from coordinate 23,078 downwards.
AGATTGAGTCTGGTATAGCGCCAGAGCGTATTCTGCTGGTGGGCTTTTCGCAGGGAGGAGCCGTCGCTTATGAAACCGGCTTAAGCTATCCGGCTAATCTGGGTGGTATAGCCGCCATGTCAACATATCTGCCGCGTCCTATCCAGAAGATCAATAATGTGGCCGCGTTATCAATGCCGCTGTTGTCTTTGCATGGTGAGTACGATGATGTTGTGCCACTGGCATTAGGCGAGAGCGCTGTGATGCAGTTGAAGCAAAAAGGTTATCAGCCTGATTGGCAGACATTTAAGATGGCACATGAAGTGTCGGTAGAGTCACTAGAGGTGTTGGGACGCTGGATAGCAAAGCGACTAATGCCATGAGGGGAACACTTAATGCAAATTTCCGATAATGTGGTTGTGTATTTTCATTACGCCTTGATCAATGAGCAGGGTGAAGTATTGGACGGCAGTAAAGGTGGCGAGCCTATTCCTTACCTGCATGGCTGTCATAATATTGTGCCTGGGCTGGAAAAGGCGATGGAAGGCCGCACAGCCAAAGAACATTTCAGAGTGTCATTAACGCCACTGGAAGGATACGGCGAAGTTGATGAGGATAAAATTTACGATGTTGAACGTAAATTGTTTTCCCGCATGCCCGAGCTCTCCGTTGGTCTGATGTGTCATATAACCAATGAAGCCGGTGAGGACGAAGTAGTCTCAGTGATTGAAATCGAAGACGATCTCGTCACAGTTGATGCTAATCACCCCTATGCAGGACAAAGTCTTACCTTTGATGTTGAGATCGTATCGGTAAGAGAAGCAACCCCGCAAGAACTACAAGCAGGCCAGACTATCGCAGTTTAGCGCCGGCATTTTCAGGCGCTTGTTTCTTCAGGCGCCTTTATACCTTTTCCCGCCACTCCAACTCTCCTATATGAACATTTAGCCACTCAAAGCCGATTTTTCGGGCAACGGCAGCCGCACCATCGAGGCTTTTAAATTCTCTTTCTTTTTTGCTGCGTTGCAGATCCAGCGTAATGACATTGTTGTCTTTTGCGATGAATTTAAGTGTCCATCCGCGTGACATGGCAATGGGCGTTGCCTGGCAGGATTCAAACACTCCAGCGTTAAAAAGCAGTCTTATTTCTTTTTCTTGCATAGTCTTAATCTCTTTTTGAGTAATCTTTATTTATATATGATAATTCTATAATAATTAATGATTGTCCGCAAATAAAATACGACTGTTTTATTGTTTTAACCAATTGATTCTAAAGGATTTTTTATTTATTTTTATTAGATGTTTTTTCCGCAGGAATTTATTTTTAACTCATTGTTTTTAAATGATTTTTTGTTACCCCAAGGCTATTGTCTTTTTAAATCTATTAGTCAATTTCGATAGCTGGAATTTAATTACCAATCATTCAAAATCATTTTTTGATTATTCTTTCTGATTTCTCTTATTGAGCCTGAGAACAGGGATGTAATGCGTTTTTAAGGCGGGGAATTCGGATATCGTGGTGAGCATAAATACAAAAGTTTCGCTAAAAAGATAAAAATGCTCATATATGGCTCTGAAGTTAAGGATTTGGACTATCTTTTAAGTAGTTCACTAAGGAGATGTAGGCTTATGGTCTTGCCTGAGCAACTGACTATTATTGAAATTGCCGATTGCAAAGCGGAATTTATCTCGCAGGTGAATAGTTCGTCTGTGCTTGAACTGGATATTTCTGCGCTGAAGAAAATTGACTCGGCGGGAGTTCAACTGCTTTTTTCTGTAAAACAAGCATTACAGGAAAAAGGCGGTGATATCTGCTGGGTAGGGACTTCAGAACTTTTAGTCAGTAATGCCGGTTGGTTGGGTATGTGTGATGCCTTAAATATTCCGCGATAGGTTTTGGTTTTTTGGAGATTGTAAATGGCAACAATACTGGTTGTTGATGACTCAGCCTCTTTACGTAATATGGTAGTTTTTACTCTGAAACAACGCGGATATGACGTTGTAGAAGCCGCTGATGGAGAAGAGGCGTTAAGCAAGGCAAGAGAAGCTGTATGTGATCTGGTGTTAACGGATGTCAATATGCCAATAATGGATGGAATTTTGCTTTGTAGTGAACTGCGAAAACTACCCTCGTTTAAATTTACCCCCATTCTGATGCTGACGACAGAAAACTCCTCAGAGATGAAACAGAAAGGAAGGGCTGCCGGAGCAACGGGCTGGCTGGTTAAACCCTTTAACCCTGAGACTTTGTTATCAACCTTAAAACGTGTTGTGCGGTAAGCCGTTATGAGCATAGATCTGTCCCAGTTCATCCCTACATTTCTGGAAGAAAGCTTCGAAGGGTTAGAGGTGATGGAATCGGGCCTGTTGAATCTGGATACGGAGGATGGCGAAACTATTAATGCCATTTTTCGGGCCGCGCATTCAATCAAAGGTGGAGCCGGCACTTTTGGCTTTACAGATATTACTGACTTTACCCATGTCGTTGAAACACTCATGGATGAACTTCGGGCAGAGCGTAGAGCGTTTACTGACACCCTGAAAAACCTGTTGTTATCATCCGTTGATTGTATTCGCTTATTACTTGAAGCCGCACGGGATAACACTGAATGTAATGACCCGCAGGTTGACCAGGTATTTAAGCAGTTAGAAATGGTGTTAGCAGGAGATGAGATCGCACTCACTCATGCCGAAAATGAAAAAGCAGATATTACGCACAGTGTCAGTAGCGAAAATGATAATTTGCCAGAGGATGTCTCTTCGGCTGGCGAAGTTAATCACAGTGGATGGCATATTGAGTTCAAACCGGCTCAGCATTTGTTGATGACTGGAAACGAGCCCATCCTGATGATGGCGGCATTAGCTGAGTGTGGTGAGTTAGTGGTTCATGCCTGTACCGCTAAGGTGCCTGCATTAGTTGATTTAAACCCGGAAGAGCTGTTTCTATTTTGGAATATGGATCTTTATAGCGATTGTGATGAGGCGGCGGTTCGTGAAGTATTCGAGTGGGTAGAGGATGACTGTGAGCTTACAATAACTGCCATAGCGGATAATAACCGGGCTGTTAATTCTCAGCCGGACTCCCTTTTTCAAGAGCACCTCGTTGGTTTTCAAAACCCTCAGCGTGATGTGTCAGTTAGTGTGGCGGATGAAGCCCCGCTAGCTGAAACTATTATAACTGAGTGTCTCGCGCCTGAAGCCTCTATCAGTATTGCTGCTGCCGGGCGTGGGGAGACGCCATCGGTTGCAAAATCCCAGGACAATGTCAGAAAAAGTCAGAGTGATGCGGGCTCAATCAGAGTCGGCATCGATAAAATTGATGGCCTGATTAACCGCGTAGGCGAGTTAGTCATCACGCAATCCATGTTGGGGCAAGTCGGTTCGGAGCTTGCTGATTTGGAACATCCCGCTGTTGACCGGTTGAATGATGGGTTGTTGCAACTGGAAAGAAACACCCGGGATCTTCAGGAAGAAGTGATGCGGATCAGGATGTTGCCTATTAGTTTTGTGTTTAATCGATTTCCACGTCTGGTGCATGATGTCAGTAGTCAGCTAGGCAAAGAGGTTGAACTGAAACTCTGCGGTGAACAGACAGAACTGGATAAAACAGTGATGGAAAAAATCGGTGATCCGTTACTGCATCTGGTACGCAATGCATTGGATCATGGTTTGGAAACACCGCAGGAACGACTGGCTGCCGGAAAATCGGAATGTGGAACTGTTGATCTTAATGCTTATCACCAGGGTGGTTTCATTATTATTCAGATCAAGGATGACGGTCGGGGTTTGGATACACAGCGAATACGTGAAAAAGCATTGGCAAACGGCTTGATCAGTAGTGATCAGGTGCTAAGTGAAGCAGATATCCATGATTTGATTTTTTTGCCGGGTTTTTCAACAGCTGATGAAGTCAATGACCTGTCAGGACGGGGCGTTGGCATGGATGTAGTCCGGCGTAATATTGAGTCATCAGGCGGGCATGTTTCGGTGACCTCCGAGGCCGGCATCGGTTCTTCATTCACGGTTACTCTGCCATTAACGCTCGCTATCTTAGATGGCCAGCTAATAAAGCTCCAGCAGGAAGCATATATCATCCCCTTGGTTTCAATTGTTGAATCTATCTGGGTGTCCGCCGAAGCGCTTAATGCCGTAGCAGGTCACGGTCAGTTGTTTTTGTTCAGGGATGAATATGTGCCGGTTATTCACCTGAGTAGCCTATTTGGTTTGGAGGGATTTTCCAAAGATTTTTCCAGTAGTTTGATGGTTATTGTTGAAGGCGGTGGAAAAAAAGCGGGTTTAATTGTCGATGAGCTACAAGGACAGCAACAAGTTGTGATTAAAAGCCTGGAAACCAATTATAAGCGGGTCGATGGTTTTTTTGGCGCCACGATTCTGGGTAATGGTCAGGTGGCTCTGATTCTTGATGTCGCGAGCTTAATTAAAATGGGACTCGATGGTGCTAATAAAAAGCAATCACGCAGGAATAAAAACAATGCTGACGCTCAGCAAATGAAGGTTTGGCTATGACAGAAACTGAGTTGACTTTATCCAGCGAAAGCAAACAGTTTCTTACCTTTGTTTTAGCGAATGAAGAGTACGCAGTTGATATTTTACGGGTGCAGGAAATTCGCGGCTGGATGCCGGTAACAAGGGTGCCTGGCGCACCTGGATACATGAAAGGTGTACTTAATTTGCGTGGTGAGATTATCCCTATCATTGATTTACGTGAGCGCTTTGGTTTCGAAACAAAAGCCTACAATCACACCACCGTTGTTGTGTTCGTCTGGATTAAAAGTGAAGAACGCCAGCGCAGCATGGGACTGGTCGTTGATGCGGTTGCTGATACGTACAATATTATGAATGAAGCGATTAATCCTGCACCGCTGATGGGCGAAGGCCCGGATCCAAAATTTATTGAAGCACTGGCAACGGTCGAAGACAAGATGGTTATCCTGTTGGATATCGATTATCTGCTCAACGCCGATGCCCTTGCCTGTACTCAGACAGGATATCTTAATGAGTAAGTATTTATTGTTATTCGGCAAAAATGAATTGGCTATAAGAGTCGCCTTTAAGGAGTGGATGTCATGAAAATTAATTTGCCAGTAACAGATCAGGAACGGCATGTAACGCCGGGGCAGGAACTTGTTACCCAGACAGACCTTAAAGGGCGAATTACCTATGTGAATCCTGCTTTTATTCTGGTCAGTGGTTTTAGTGAAGATGAGTTGGTGGGACAAAATCATAATGTTGTTCGCCATCCGGATATGCCACAAGAGGCGTTTGAGGACTTGTGGTCAACTCTGAAGCTAGGTCGTCCGTGGTGCAAAATGGTAAAGAACCGTTGTAAAAACGGGGATTTCTATTGGGTAAAAGCGAATGTGACACCGGTCTATAAAAAAGGGCAAATTGTTGGCTACATGTCTGTCAGGACTTCGCCGACGGATGTCGAACGTCACTCGGCTGAAGTGCTGTACACGAAATTGCGGAATAAAGAGACCAGGCTTTCAGATCCGGCCAAAATACCTACTCAGGTGCTGGATAAAAAAATATATAACTGGGCCTTTCTATCGGTTCTCGTGATGTTAATTATCAGCGCAGGCTTGTATGGTTCAGGCCATCCGATGCTGACCGCACTCGGCCCTTTTGCGGCTTTTTGTATCATGCTTTACGGATCGATCTCCTCTATCCGTATCTATGTAAAGCAGCCGTTAAATGAGACCATTTCTATCTTAAAAAGGGTCAGTGGAGGTGACTATCATACGGATATAGAGGTCGAGAATCAGGGGGAAATGGGGGATCTGAATCGAGCAGCGAAATCACTTGCGATTAAGCTGGGTTTTGAAATAAATGAGTCATGCCTTGAAGCGTTACGGTCCAGTCGTATTACTCAGGCGCTCGATAGTGTGTCGTCAAATGTGATGATGGCAGACCCGACCGGTAGGATTATTTATGTTAATGATGCCATTCTTAAGATGTTCAGTATTGCGCAAGAAGATATCTGTACGGACCTCCCCACCTTTGATTATGAGAAATTATTGGGTGGAAATATCGATGCTTTTCATACCGATCCAAAACACCAACAAAGATTGCTGTCAGGATTAGAGACCTCTTTTGAAAGCCGCATTAAAGTGGGGGGGCGAACGTTTATTCTGGTGGCTAACCCTGTGTATGCACCCGATAAGGAACGCTTAGGTACCGTTGTTGAGTGGAAAGATCTGACCGATCAGTTACAGGCTGAAGAAGCGATAGAGAAACTCATTCAAGACGCCTCCCGTGGTGATTTAAGTCAGCGGCTGGATGACTCTGCCTATGAAGGTTTTATGCAAAATATTGCTTCGGGTGTTAATGAGATGCTGGATACCGTTGTTGAACCGATGCGTGAAGCAAAACGTGTACTGGTAGCGCTGGCTGATGGGGATCTGATGCAAAATATGCAAGGGGATTTCTCTGGTGAATATGCAGAGCTGAACGATGCTCTGAATAGTTCAATGCGTAAGCTCCAGGATATAGTCAGCGAGATACGTTCAGCGGGAGCAAATATTACCACTGGCGCATCTGAAATAGCGCATGGTAATGCTACATTGAGTCAGAGGACTGAAAGTCAGGCCATCAGCTTGCAGGAAACGGCCGCAAGCATGGAACAGATGACGGCTACGGTTAAACAAAATGCCGTGAATGCGCAGGAAGCGAGCCGCTTGGCTGAGCAGGCAAAAATACTGGCAGATGATGGGAGTGCTATCTCGGAAAAAGTTGTTAGCTCCATGGGCGATATCAGTAAGAGTTCTAAAAAAATCGCAGAAATTATTGGTGTCATTGATGAGATTGCTTTTCAGACCAATCTATTGGCGCTGAATGCGGCTGTTGAGGCGGCTCGCGCAGGTGAGCAGGGACGAGGGTTCGCCGTCGTTGCCACGGAAGTACGAAATCTGGCGCAACGAAGTGCCAGTGCCGCTAAAGAAATTAAACACCTGATTAGTGATAGTGTCGAAAAAGTAGAAGAGGGTGGGCGTTATGTTGATGAATCAGGTCGCGCATTGCATGAGATCATTGAGGGTGTATTGAAAGTCTCTTCAATTATTCACGAAATTGCTCAGGCCAGCCGGGAGCAAGCCAGCGGGATTGAGCAGGTGAATATTGCCGTTACAGCGATGGATGAGGGAACACAGCAGAATGCGGCATTGGTTGAACAGGTTGCCGCTGCATCTGAATCAATGGACGAGCAGGCGCAGCAGCTGCAACAGTTGGTGAACGTCTTTAAAGTAGCTGATGTCGTCAAAGCAAGTACACCCAAAGCCGCGCCGATTAAAATCAAAAGTAATATTTGGCAAAACAAGCCGTCAGTCCGTGCCGTTGCCAGTGTTATTCCTATGAAAGGTGCTTATAAAAATGAAGCTATTGTGATGAAAGAGACGCCCGATGATTCTGAATGGGAAGAATTCTAGTCATTTGCTAATGACCGCCGGGCCTTCGAAGGATGTAAACATGACGGTAAAGGACGATACTGCAGGTTTAATCGGGCGTGAGTTTGTTTTTCTGGATCAGGACTTCGAAAGGGTTCGTGAGAAACTCTATGCGCATGCCGGGATCGCCTTATCGGATTATAAAAAAGATATGGTCTATAACCGTCTGGTCAGGCGTATACGGGCGCTGTCGCTTAACAGTTTTGCACAATATTTTTCCTATCTGGAAAGGAATACAGCAGAGTTTTCATTATTCATCAATTCATTGACGACTAATCTGACGGCTTTTTTCAGAGAGAGCCACCATTTTGAGTTTCTGGAAAATGTCGTTTTGCCTGAAATTGATGTGAGTAAAGCGCAACGTTTGCGAATCTGGTCGGCGGGTTGCTCAATGGGAGAAGAGCCCTACAGCCTGGCGATGACGTGTCTCTCATCGGCTGTTGATGTAAGTCACTGGGATATTAAAATTCTGGCAACAGATATTGATTCTGCCGTTTTACATACAGCAAAAACCGGGGTTTATGCTTTAGATCGGATAGATACGATGCCTCAGGAATTTAAAACACGCTTCTTCAGAAAAGGCCGGGGGGCGCATGCAGGAAAGGTTCTGGTTGCAGAGGAGTTGCGTCAGATTATCACATTTAAAGAGCTGAATCTGATGCATTCCTGGCCTATGACAGGGCCACTGGATGTGATTTTTTGTCGAAATGTAATGATCTATTTTGATAAAGCCACGCAAGCGATTCTTTTGGAAAGAATGGCTGACTTACTTAAACCAGGAGGCTTTCTTTTTGTAGGGCATTCTGAATCACCTTTTCGTTTGACCGCAAGGTTTAAGCTGATAGGCAATACAATCTATCAAAAGGATCACTGAGGTGTCGTATCGGGATGTGTTTCAACGCAGTGAGTCACCACGGCAGACTTTGCCTGGATTTGAGCATTTTAATCGGTTTTGGTTGCAGCAGCGCTCTTGTTTCGCTGTGAAAATAAAACCGGGTGAGCTTTATGTCACAAACACTAATGAAGCGATAACTACCTTACTCGGGTCGTGCGTTGCTGCGTGTGTCAGAGACCCTGTCGCTGGCATTGGTGGAATGAATCATTTCCTTCTTCCTGCTTCTGATGATGACCGAGTCGCGGCTCTCTCTGACGCTACACGCTATGGTGCTTATGCCATGGAAAAGCTGATTAACGAAATCATGAAACATGGTGGGCGTAAAGAGCGGCTTGAGATCAAAATTGCCGGTGGAGGGAATATGGTACGTGGTATGACAGACATCGGTGATCAAAATGTCAGGTTTGTGACGCAATACCTGAACTATGAAGGGTTTGATATTGCTTCAGCCGATACAGGAGGAGAGCATCCTCGTAATGTGGTTTATCTCCCTCAGGAGGGCCGCTTGCTGGTAAAAAAACTCGGTACTATTCATAACAGTAAACTATTTGAGGTTGAGAGTAGGCTAAAACAGAGGTTGGCCTCATCACAAATTGGTGGCGCAGTAGAGTTATTCTGATGGATTGAAAAGGATACTAATGGAACGAGTGAAAGTCTTAATAATCGATGATTCGATGCTTGTTTGCCGGGTTATAACAAGTGTTTTATCGGGCGACCCTGCTTTCGAGGTTGTCGGTACGGCTAATGATCCGTATGAAGCTCGTGAAATGATCAAAGTGCTAAAGCCGGACGTGCTGACACTCGATATTGAAATGCCTAAAATGGATGGAATAACCTTCCTGCGTAATTTGATGCGCTTACATCCACTGCCCGTCGTTATGTTATCAACCTTTACCGCACGAGGTGCTGATGCAACATTGCAGGCACTGGCGTCAGGTGCGGTCGATTATATGCAAAAGCCTTTGCTGGGTGCACAGGGTATAGCCGCTGAAGACTTTTCTGCAGAACTGAAAGACAAGTTAAAAGCAGCAGCAAGTTTGAAAAATAAAATAGCTATTAGTCTACGCCCCGCATTACGTGACGAATCGATGTCTATACTAGATAGGCTGAACCTAAAAGAAGCTCAGGGGCATCGGGTGATTGCTATTGGAGCATCGACCGGAGGAACCGAAGCGTTGCAAGATGTGCTTTCGGTGCTCCCGCTTGATACTCCTCCCATCGTTATAGTCCAGCATATATCCGCTTCTTTTAGTCAGCGCCTGGCCAGTCGGATTAACCGCAAGAGTGCCATTTTAGTGGTTGAGGCAACAGATGGGCAGAGGCTCGAGTCGGGTGTTGCTTATCTGGCACCCGGTGGTAAACATCTGAAAGTGAAAAGACAGGGGGCTTTTTTAGTTTGCAAAGTAGAAGACAGCGAGCTGGTTAACCGTCATAAACCGTCGGTTGGCGTACTGTTTGATTCTTTACTGAGCGCGCATATTGAAGTGGCAATAGCCATTCTACTGACAGGAATGGGCAGTGATGGGGCAGAGGCTATGTTGAGGCTAAGAGCAGCGGGCGCGTATACCATAGCCCAGGATGAAACGACCAGTTTGATTTGGGGCATGCCTGGTTCAGCGGTTAAATTAGGCGCTGCGATAGAGGTGTTGCCGCTGAACGAAATTTCTCAGTCATTGGTAGAGTGGCTACAAAAATCATAAGCATGTCGTTAGAAACAGTGGATTTAAATGATGAGTAAATATGTAGGGATATTCATAGTAGCGATTTTTTTATTATTACTGATCATTGCTGAATGGGTAGGACTTTCTGGTCTGCGCTGGGGAGCCGAGGCGGGGTTAGTTTTCGGGACCATTTTCACGGCGTTTCAATCACGTAAAGACAGGGCGGGTATTGCCGAAAATCATCGTCAGCAGGTATTGGCTGCACAGCGATTCAAAAGCATTAAGCCGGTATGTGAAGAGATGAAACAGATACTCAATCATGAAGCCATTGTTATTGATCAGGAAGCGGTGCGCATCGATACCATTATTAAGGAAGCCGTTCAGGTTTTAGGGGACAGCTTTCATAATGTAAATATGTACTCTGACCAGCAAAGAGAACTGATTAAGGAATTAATTCGCAAGACAAATCCGAGTGACAGTGCGAAGGATGATGATCATTTTAATATGCCGGTTTTCTTATTTGAGACAGGTAGTGTTCTTGATCAGTTTGTCGATATGATGATGACCATGAGTCGTAATAGCCTGGACACTGTTCACCATATCGATGATATGGTCACACAGTTGGATGGCATATTTACGCTCATTGAAAATGTTGAAGGTCTGGCCTCACAAACTAACTTGTTAGCATTGAACGCGAGTATTGAAGCCGCGCGAGCGGGTGAAGCGGGCCGTGGGTTTGCAGTGGTAGCGGATGAAGTGCGCTCTTTGTCTATTAGTTCGGCTGATTTAAATTGTCAGATTCGGGAACGTATAACGACCGCAAAAGCCACCATAACCCAGTTGCACGCAACAGTTTCTAAAATTGCAGCGACGGATGTGTCCGACACCTTAGCGACCAAAGAGCGTGTCGGATCCATGTTGGCAAATGTTGCTGAGATTAATAATTACGTGGTTGAGCATGCCGGCATGATGAATGTATTAGGTGAGCAACTGGATGGTGCTGTTAATGATGCGATCCGCTCTTTACAATTTGAGGATATCTCGTCACAGGCGCTGGCATCTTTACATAATAATATTAATACATTGAATCAAATCGCTGATCAGATGCATCAGATTAAGTTTGATAACGAGGATCAGATGGAGGAACAGTTTAACGATTTGTCGCTACGCTGTCGCATGTTGCGAGAGGAGGTTCAATCAAGGAGTGCCGCTCGTACTGTTACCCAGACAGGCCTGAAGGCCGGAGGCGTTGAAATTGTTTAAGGAGCTATTTTACTAACGGACTAGTAAGCATTAAAGCTGGCCAGATAGATAATCAGATAAATAAAATGAGAAGTAGCTATGCCCATCAACAGTGCAGTATCCAGTGATAACAAGCGGGTTATGATTAATATCACAGATCGTTTTGATTATGGATTACATCAGTCGTTCCGCAATAGTTATCAAATGGTAAATGAGATGGGTGTCATCTACTCCATTAATCTGAGTCGGGCAACCTATATGGATAGTTCCGCTCTGGGCATGGTTTTATTGTTAAAAGAGCATGCTGAAAAAAAGGGTGGCAGTGTGATTATTTGTAAGCCACATCCAGCGGTTGCAAAAATTCTTAAAATTGCCAACTTTGATCGCTTCGTTACGATTGAAAATTAAGAGCTGAGAGTCGAGCGTGAGCAAAAGCCATATGTCAGACTATCCGGTTGCCAGAGAAAAAGTATTGGTGGTTGATGATCAATTAATCAATCGTGAGTTGTTACAGTCCATGCTTGTGAAGATCGGATTTGACGTTATTTTGGCAAGCAACGGCCAGGAAGCAGTCGATTTATTTAGCCAACATTTACCCGCGTTAGTGCTGATGGATATCGCCATGCCGCATATGGATGGCATTGAAGCGACGCGTTTAATTAAAGAGGCTGCCGGAGAGATCTTCGTTCCGGTTATTATGATCAGTGGGCTGGATGGCGATGATGTTATCCGGCGCAGTATTGAAATGGGTGGCGATGATTTCATTCACCGCCCGTTTTCATATGAAGTATTACGCGTAAAAATTAAAGCGATACAACGCATCAGTGATCTTTATCGTGAGGTGCAGCGTTTATACATGCTAAGACAGCACGAAGAAGATATCGCAGAGGATATTTTCAGTAATGCGATAGAGAAAGACAATATAACATTTGATCAGATTAAGCTGCATAAAAGAGCCGCTGCTACCTTCAGTGGTGATGTGCAGATAACAGCTATCAGACCCAATGGCGATATCAATATTCTACTGGGTGATTTTACCGGTCATGGACTGACATCCGTGGTAGGGGCCCTGCCTCTGGCTGAAACGTTCAGAGCGATGACCCGCAAAGGCTATGAAGCAGAGCAGGTAATAGCACAGATAAACCGGAAGTTGCACGGGCTGCTGCCAACCGGATTATTCTTAGCCGCGAGTATGGTGACAATGTCCGGCAACGGGCGTTGTACAATCTGGAATGGTGGCATGCCGGATATCCTCATTCTCTCTGCTGATGGTGAGGTACGACAGCGCATTGAATCGGGCGATCCGCCTTTAGGTATTATTCCAAATATGCCAGATATGAACTTTACATTCACTCAGCTTGAGCCGGATGACAAGATTCTTTTGGTCAGTGATGGTGTGCTTGAAGCGCGCAATAACGATGGTGAATACTTTGGTGAGCAACGGCTATTGTGGGCCGCTAAGTTGGGTTGCCGTGAAGATGATTTGTTAGGGCGCATTATGCGTGCAGTTGATACTTTTCTGAAAGGGCATGAGCAGGATGATGATATCTCGCTGATCGAAATCCCCGGACGGATTAAGATGATTGCACCTGCACTTGCAGAGCCTGGTGTAAACCAGGCCCTCGTGCAGGAGGAGCAGAGTGCTGGTTGGACATGGAGTATATGTTTACAGGGAAATAATTTGAGGCGTGTGAATCCTGTTGCTATTGCGTTAAGTCAACTTCAGGAAGTAGAAGGGCCTGGTGAACACTGGCATGACATTTTTACGATTCTGACCGAGTTATTTGTTAATGCATTAGATCATGGTGTACTCAACCTTCCTTCTTCTCTTAAGTCATCCGCGGGTGGTTTTACAGAATATTTTGCGCAACGAGAAGCCAGCCTGGAGCAATTAGAGAGTAGCTGTTATGTCAGTATTCATTTGACATCTGTAAAGGCTGCAGGGCAATCAAACCTGTTGAAAATCACAGTTCAGGACAGTGGCTCAGGTTTTGATCATGCTTGGTGGTTGGCCCGGATTACAGAAAGGGCGGATGATGAAACAGGCTTAGCAGGACGTGGAATTATGCTGGTTGAGGCATTGTGCCAGTCACTCATCTACAGTGGGGGTGGCTCTACAGTAACCGCAGAATATAGCTGGGGAGACGGATTAATGGCTTTAAATTGATTTATATCAATTAGCTATATTTTTATTTCTATGCGCGATAACAAGTATTGAGCTATATCAATTTTTTCTAATGTCTTCACGTGTAATCTCCCCTCAACGATAAAGAACTCTCGATGAGGTGATAGTTATGTTTGGTGTTGATCCCTATGTTTTTGAAACTCTGTTACCCAGTTTGCTAGGTGTTGCAGCGATGGCAGGTGCAATGGTATGGGGTTTTATGAAAGTCCGTCATCTGATGAATGACGAGCAAAGCAAAAGATAAACTGTGATTGACTAAGATACCCGCTATTGCGGGTATTTTTCGTTTTTTAGTGCGGTATCTTTAATACTGTTTCTTCGTTGATTGGTTCCTCCTGTATCCGCCAATGAATTAGGTATAATGCCTGCTGACTTTGCAGAACCAGTGCGTATCGTTGCTGGTTATCAGGGGGGCGTGAAGTATGGCCGATTATCAGGTAAAGCCACTGCTGCCAGAGCAACGGCCCGCGCTGACTCAGTTTTATAAGCGTAATCACTACAAGGGCAAGGTAAAAGCAACCGACAATGTTTGGCTAATGACCAAGGGTGATGATCAGATCATCGGTGCAGCACGCCTTTGTCAGCAAGGCGGTTTGATGTTGTTACGCGGTGTCTGGATTGAAAGGGCGTTGCGTGCTCAGGGTCTGGGTAGCCAGTTCCTGCAGTATTTGAAATGTGCCGGGGTGCTTGAGGGTTGTTATTGTTTTGCTTATTTTCATCTTGAGGCATTTTATTCGAAGCTTGGCTTTTGTCGGGTTGCGTCAGTGCCGGCATCGTTACACTCAGCACTGGAACGTTATAACAGACCCGCAGTACAGGTATTATTAATGGTCCAGCAGCAATAGTTTTTTGAAAAATAGTTCCTTGAAAAAAAATAGTCCCTTGAATCAATAGTCCCTTGAAGGAATACCCCTTCTTAAGTCAGCAGGAGTCGACAGCAAGAAGCGCAGGCACAAGGCATGGTATCAGGGTGTGACGCTAAAACGCACAGGGTCCGTCGCAACATTAACCGTAACACTGACGGGTTGTTGTGGGGTGAAGCCAGCATTGCTATCCGTATTTCGTTCCATGTATTCAACCGTAACGGATCGCCCTTGGTTATCAGGTTGAATGCTGACGATGTTAACTCTATTACCGAGAAGGAAGCTATCCCGGTGGTGAACAGACATTTTTTGATTGTCTTGTTCAAAAAGTCCCAGATAATAAAAAAGCCCCGTTCCTTGATCAGATACGCTGAAAGGTGCGATAAACAGGGTGTGCTGGTTTTCGGCTGTTTGCTTATCAGTTACTGGATTCAGGGCTTGAACCGTGTCATAGCTCAGTGCAACAGTACCGCTCTCTTCTGCTAGCGTGTAGTCGCCCACGGCACTCCTATGGGTCGCCTGGCTGTCTATATTGCGCAGAGGAACCCAAACAGGAGTTTCTGCTGGCTGCTCAGGAAGCTGAATCCTCAGATCTTCTTTCGTACGGATGCTAAACAGTGAAAGCATGACTTTTGAGTAGCCGTGCTCTTCAATTTCACGCATCAGATCATCGTACTGTACGACTTCACCATCGGCTAACTCCATGTAAATATCGGCATTAGTAAAGTTGAACCGATAGATGCCGATACTGGCCAGCAGTACCAGAACAGGTATGCCTATCAAGGCAACAAGGACAATCCAAAAACGTTTTTTATAAGCCATTTTCCTATCCTTCCTTAGCGACGAATGGGTTGATAACGTTTGTCTGTTTAACAGAATGCAATAAATAGTACATGATTGGAACGAGTAAAAGACTTACCAGCATTGAGAAAGTCAACCCCCAGACAACGGTTATTGCTAAAGGTTGTAGCATTTCAGCGCCATCTCCCCATCCCATCGCCAGTGGCAACATACCGACAACGGTACTCAGGGTTGTCATTAATATAGGGCGTAGCCGCAGGCGAGCGGCTTCGATAATGGCTTGAGTCAGGTCAGTGTACTGCTGTCGCTCAATTTCAATATACTCCACCAGCAGAATCGCGTTATTCACAACGATGCCAACTAACATGATCATGCCGAGCCACACGGGCATGGATAAAGGCAAACTCAGCGCCTGAATGCCTAACGACACGCCAATCGCAGCAAATGGAACACTGAGAATAATGATTAATGGGTTGAGTAATGATTCGTATTGAATGGCCATCACTACAAATACCAGAAACAATGCAAGTAACATGAGAATACTGGTAAGTTGCTGCTGCTCTTGCAAGGCTTTTTGTGAACCACCGTCATAGAGAATATATCCCTCAGGTAGTGTTAGTTGTTGTCGCAGTTCAGCCAGTGCTCCGACTGCTTCGCCCAGGGTCATTCCCTCTGTCAGAGAAGCGGAGAGTTCGACAATGCGCATCTGATTATCGCGCATGATGGTATCGGGTGTTTCAAGTAACTGGATAGCGGCAACCGAGCCAAGATACAGCGGGGGTGCCCCACTCGTGGCCGGAAACAGAATAATGGATTCCAGATCCTGTGGGCTGGTAATCGCCGATTGGGATAACCGCAGCCGGATATCATAGGATTTGTCGCCGGTAAGATAGTCACTGACCACCTTACCCTGAAGGGCTATCTGCGCTGCTTCGGTCAGGTCTTGCAAATTCAGCCCGAGTAATGCCGCACGCTTACGATCCAGCTTAATAGCAACCTCAAATTGCTCATCTTCTGCTGAATGCGTGATATTGGTCAACCCTGGAATGGCGCGCATTTTATCAGCAACCATGTCAGCTTGTTGTTTCAATATGCTTAGATCATTTCCCTGCAAACGCAGGCTGATATCATCATCGCCACGGTTGGTGCGGATACCCCGAATGCCGCGTTGAGACATCCGCACTTTAAATCCAGCGAGTTGCTGTTGATTAACCAGCTTATTGACGCGTGTCATCCACTCGTCACTACTGACAAATCTTTCTGATAGCGGTTTTAACTGCACAATGATTGTTGAACGGCTGGGGGTTTCACGCTGTGATCTACCAAAAACAGAACCACCAACCAAGGTGAAAACAGTTTCTGATTCCGGCTGTGCTGAAAAAATCTCCTCAAGCAGTTGAGCTTTTTGATCCATCTCATCCAGTGACGTTCCTACATCAGCCGACACCACCACGCGGATGCGGCCATCATCCAGTGCCGGGAGGAAAATTTGTTTGCCGCTCATAAAAACCGGCAGGCTTAGCGTTAATCCTGTTATAAACAGAACAACAACTATCCAGCGCAATTTCAGTAAAAAACCAATGACGCTGGCGTAACCATCTTGCAGGTGCTCAATGCCGCCATCTATCCAGCGGCGCATGCGGTTACTGCTTAGGCTGGTGACTTTAGCCGCATAGGCGGGTACCAGCGTCAGAGCGATAATCATGGATGCAAAAATAGCCGCAGAGATAGTGATGATTAACTCACTGAACAACAGGCCGGTTAAGCCGCCAATAAACAGGAACGGCAGCACCGCCGACAGGTTGGTGGAGGTGGCAGCAATAATGGCACCATTCACTTCGCTGGCCGCATCTGTGGCAGCATCCTGAGGCTTTTCATGATTACATTGATGCCGGTAGATGTTTTCCAGCATCACGATGGTGTTATCTACCAGCATACCAATACCCAATGCCAGTCCGCCTAATGTCATCACGTTCAGCGTCAGTCCACCCAACCCCATCAGCACACAGGTAAACATAATCGCAATCGGAATAGCGCTGCCGATAATCAGAGTGCGGCGCAAATTACCCAAAAACAGATACACCACTGACATGGCCAGCAAAGCGCCACTGATGGCTGCCAGTGAGGCATTTTTCAATGATTGCAGAATATAGATAGATTGATCCGCGACCAAAACAACGGAGATATCGGCGGGTAAGATTTTTTGTGCCTTCAGCCAGGTTAACCGCTCGTTTACCACCTCAGCTACCGCTGTGGTGTTAGCCGTCGGTTGTTTCTGGATGGATAATTTAATACCCCCAATGCCATCGACACGCACCAGAATCCTTTCATCTTCGCTGCTATCAATGACCTGTGCAACATCGCTCAGATAGACAGTATTGCCCGCGTTTTGAGCAATCGGTAGCTGTTTGATCTCATCCAGAGAGGTAAAGCGTCCGCTGATACGACCGGTGATCTCATGGGCTGACATCTGTAAGCGGCCAATCGGTTCGTCACTGTTGGATGTTTGCAGTGCTCTGATTACATCCTGATAGTTAAGTCCTATGCCGGCCAGGCGTTGTTGATCAGGAATGACCTGAATCTCGCGCAAGACGCCACCGCCAACTTCAGCTGCCGCAACGCCTGGAAGGTTTAAGAACCAGTTACTGAAAGAGTCATCCACCCAGGTGCGTAATTCAGCACTGCTGCGTAATGGCGAGTTGATAACAAACTCCATTACCGGAATCTGCGAAGGGTCAAGTTTAAAGATAGTCGGAGGGGAGATGCTGTCGGGCAGGAAGCGTTTGGCTCTATCCAGTCGCGAGCTGGCATCGCGCAAGGCGATATCGATATCTTTACCATAATTAAAAGCCAGATCAACCGAAGAGGTGCCGCGGCTGGTATTGGACTGTACGCTGATAACATCCTCAGTAATGGCCAGCTGTTCTTCCAATTGCCGGGTGATCTTATCTTCCATCACAGAGGTGGGAACGCCGTTATCGATAATCCGCACACGGATCTCGGGATAGATAATATGTGGTAAGAGATCAATCGCCAGCCGGCTGAGGGTAAACATTCCAACAACAATAACTGCCAGCGCAATCATGGATACACCCACCGGGTGGCGAATAGACCAGCCGGCCAGCCCTCCCTTGTTAGTGCTCACTGTGCTGTGCCCGTTGCAGTAGCAGAGACTGCAGCAGAAGTGACTGCAGGTGAAGAGACAGCAGATGAAGTGACAATGTTAACGGCAATGTTCGAGCGTAAATTAGTAAAGCCGCGCACGATAACACGGTCACCGGCAGAGAGGCCGCTGAGGATTTCGATCATCTCATCAATGCGTAATCCGCTGACCACCGCTGTCGTTTGTGCATGTTCCTGTTGATCCACGCTGAAAACATATTCCCCCTTGCCTGAACGGCGTAATGCGACAAAAGGAATCAACAGGCGTTCGGCTTCCTGAGTGCGCAGTTTTACCCGCGCTAATTGGCCGGGTTTTGCTCCGTCTGGTGTTGGGTTAAGAGCGATTTCAACGGTGCCAGTGCGTGTAACAGGGTCAAGATTAGGATAAATGCGAGTGATTTTTCCTTGCAGTGATTGATCATTGGGAGCCTGCTGGCCGTTTAACGCATCAATTGATACGGCGACCGGATCTCCTAGCTGTAATTTATTCAGCAGCAATTCTGAGACAGGCACCTGAGTAATAAGTGATCTCTGGTCGGAGATAGTCAGCAGGTGTGTATAGCGTTCTGCGATATTGCCCGGCTCGCTTAAACGTGCACTGACAACACCGTTAATAGGCGCACGCAGTGTGGTGTAATCTAATTGTGTTTGCAGGATCTGCACATCGGCTTTAGCCACCGCCAGTTCAGTTTCTACACGGGTATATTCTGTTTGTGAGGTTAAGCGCCGTTCGACCAGCCCGCTGATCCGCTGCAGATCTTTTTCTGCTTTACGGCGAAGCGCAACCGCACGTGCTAACTGCGCTTCCAGCAAACGGCCATCTAAACGAGCAACAATATCGCCTTTTGTAATCCGATCACCCTCATAGAAAGGCAGTGCGGTAATGCGGCCCTCCTGCTGATTGAACATCTGTATCTCTTGCACGGCTCTGAGCGTCCCGGTTCTTTCCCTTTCAATAGCTACCACTTGTCGCTGGGCTGTGATTATTTCGACCAGATGTTTTTTCGGCTCTTTATCGGAGGCAGCAGGTTTCTCAGGTTCACCGCAGCCTGAAAGTGACACCAGAGTAAGTAAAACAAACAGAACAGGCAAAACACGCATATTTAATGACTCATAAATGTAGAAGCTACTAATAATCAGGATTTTGAGAAAGCCGAATAACCTGATTCTAGGGAGTTGCATAAGCAAGGTCTAGTGAGGGCATCTGCTATGCAGTAAAGAATCAGGTTTTCATGCTTAAAATACTGAAATAAGATCTGTTTTTTGAGTTTTTAAAGATTTTTTATATTGATCCATATCAGTAAACTCCGGATATTTGTCGAATAGAATCTAATTTAGGATTAATTAATGTAACAGGGGTGCTGACATGAAAAGACTATTAGTTATTAATGCTTTGAAGAGTGCTTTGATGAGCGCTTTGTTGGTCACAAGCGGTTTAACTTATGCCCAAGACCAAAAGCGTGATCAAGATAGAATACAGTTGCAGGAAGATCAGGATTTAACTCAGGATCGTGATCAGGACAGGGATCAAGAGCCAGTTTATGGTAGCCAGTTGATGACAGAAGAAGAGCGCATGCAACATCGGGCTCAGATGCGTAGTGCTGCCACAGAGGCTGAACGTGAGCAGATCAGGTATGAGCATCATGAGCGTATGGTGGCACGTGCAAAAGAGAGAGGTGTCAGTATTCCTGAGGAGGTACCACCCAGAGGCCACAAAATGGAAAGCGGAAAAGGTATGGGGCCTAGTGGAATGGGTCAGGGCGGAATGGGCCAAGATGGAATGGGCCAGGGTGGAATGGGTGCCGGCTCTGGTGCTGGTAAGGGAAGTTAAGTCGTAGCTTTTTTATAAAGCAGATTCGCGTAGAAAAACAGGCCACTTAACTGCAGTGGCCTGTTTTATCATGCTCTGATGATTTGCCTGGACAAAAAATGAGCAATCATACAATTCATACTATTGTGGGCTTTAACAGAGATGTCCCGTCGAAACCGACACACTTATCCACAGAAAGTGTGAGTATCTTTATCCGAGATCTTCTAGTTAAGACCGTTTAATAACTCTTGCGTGCTGTTGACGCTGGCGTATAAAGAAGCAAGCGCTGCCATGAAGGCGGCATGAACCTGAGCGGCAGGTACGGTTACTCCGTTAAATTCCAGATCACGCGTAGCGCAGGCATCGTGGGCTACCGATACTGTAAAACCCAAATCTACCGCGGCGCGTACGCCGGCATCAATGCACATATGGCTCATCGCACCGACGACGATCAGATTCTGTACTTTCAGTTTGTTAAGGATCTCTTCAAGATCGGTATTAAGGAAGCTGTTGGGTTTGTGTTTGAGAACAACCGGCTCACCTTCTATAGGCGTTACTGAGTGATGAATTTTCGCGCCTTCTGACCCCTTTGAAAAGAAGGGGGCATCATTGGTTAAAAACTCATGGCGAACATGCACAACAGGTAAGCCTTGCTGACGAAAAGCTGCTAATAGCTTTGCGCCTTGCTCTGCTGCTTTTTCAGTGCCACTGAGCGGTAATTTTCCTTTTGAAAAATAATCATTTTGAATGTCGATTAATAATAATGCTGTGTGTGTCATAACGGCTCCTGCCTATCGGGTGCGTCAGTGTTCAGGTGTGCTGACTATTATCGGCAGAAACAGATCGTTATACTGGAGTCATAACTGGCATATAAAAGGTCGAAATTGACAATGAATCAGGTCCGCATCGGCATTGTTGAATATCCGGGAGCGTTGCAATCTGCGGTTCAGGGGCTGAAAGAGATGTTTTTTGTCGCCAATAGCATCTGTGCTCAACAGCAACTGGATATTGCTTTTGAGATTGATATCTATGATATCGAGCAGGTCTTAGCGCTCCCGGATCCAAGCCTTTCAGAGGAAGGGGTAGAGGGCAGTGCATTACAGGCTATTATCCTTTCGCCTTGTCTGGAGGGGGAGTATCACTTCAACCCGGATAGCAAGCTCAGGCAATGGTTACTGCAGCAGCATGCACAAGGGGCGATACTCTGTTCAGTCTGTGCGGGCGCGTTTATTCTGGCAGCGTGCGGATTACTGGATCGGCGACCGGCGACGACACACTGGGGGTTGAGTGAGCGCTTCAGTAAGACCTATCCCGATGTCCATCTGGACAGTAATAAAATACTGATCAACGATGTTGATCTCATCACGGCGGGCGGCCTCATGGCCTGGTTGGACTTAGGGCTGGAGCTGGTGGCTCAGTTCACCCAGCCGCGCATCATGCGATTGTTGGGTAAATATCTGATTGTCGATACGGGTTCGCGGGAGCAACGTTATTATCGCAGCTTTATTCCGGCGTTGGATCATGGTGATAAAGCCGTGCTTAATGTACAGCATCACTTGCAGGTTAACTTTGCTAACAGCATCTCAATGAGTGATATGGCTGCGTTGAGCTGTTTAGGTGATCGTACTTTTTTAAGGCGTTTTGTTAAAGCCACAGGGCTAAAACCCAGCCAATACTTACAGCAACTGCGTATTCAGAAAGCCTGTGATTGGATTGAAAGCAGCCATGATAGCGTTGAGCTTATCGCGACAAAAGTGGGTTACGAAGATGTCAGTGCATTTCGTAAAATCTTCATTAAAACAATGGGGCTGACCCCCCGTGAATTCAGAAGTCGTTTTGGCTAAAGATGACAGAATATAAACCGGCATCGCCGGTTTATATTTCAAATACTATGTTTATACAAATGCAGCGAAACGCTCATCAAGTGGCGTATCTGCCAGATGATTAGTGTAATTGCTCATAATTTTTTGAGCTAAGCCTAAAACAATTTCTAACAACTGCTTCGACGTATAACCAGCCTCGTAGAAGCTCTGTACTTCCGCTTCTGAGATTAGGCCACGATTGCGGACGATCAACAAGGTTGTGTCGTGCAAGGCCTGTAGTTTAGGCGTAGGCATAGGGCTGCGGCTGCGTAGCGCAGCGGTAAGTGCATCGTCGACCTTCATCATCCTGGCAATGGCGGCATGTGCTGGTACACAGTAGTGGCAATTGTTTTCAACGTTAATGGTCTGCCATACAACGGTCAGTTCTTCCGCATCAAAAGAAGTCGCCAGGAACAGCTTGTGGAGTAACTGGTAGGCCTCAAGTGCTTCAGGTGATTCGGCCAGCACGCCATGTAGGCTGGGGACAGAGCCAAATGCTTTAATTGAATTGTCTAGCAGGGCTTTGCTTTTCTCAGGCGCTGTTTCACGGGTATGTACGGTTAGATTGTTCATCAATGTTTCCTATTTTGATCGACTGTTCAATAATGCAAGGTTAGTTGATCTTGAGCAGTAGTTCAAGTTAAAATTGAACTACTGCTCAAATTGGAAATAATTATGGCAAATGTTGCTAAATATGATCGTGATGATGTAATCAGAAAAGCGATGCTGCTTTTCTGGGAAAAAGGCTTTCATGCCACTTCCACGCGTGACCTTCAGCAGGCCGTAGATCTGCGCCCAGGCAGTATTTATAGTGCATTTGGTAGCAAAGAAGGTTTGTTTAAAGAAGCGTTAAAGCATTATGCAGCCAACACGCATGCGCTACTGCAGGAGAAAATCCGGCAGCAAGGCTCCCCTTTAGCCGGTCTGGAGGCATTTATTCACTGCGTAGTGATCAGCAATCGTAGTTCTGCGCCCAGTGATATGTGTATGCTGGTTAAAACGGTAGCTGAGTTAACCGACACCAGTCCTGAGTTATTACATCAAAGCCAGGCGTTAATGAAGAAAGGAGAGTTAAGCTTTGCTCGCGTGCTACAAGAAGCGCAAGCTCTGGGTGAGCTACCTGCCAGCGCCGATCCGCAAGCGTTAGCAAAATAT
>NZ_JBFIIH010000043.1:0-28542 GCF_041601355.1 Neptunomonas sp. | reverse complement strand
TAATTCGGCATTTTTTGGATTGGAACGGCAGATTTATCGATTGAATGAGGCGGTTACAATTTTGGGGGTTCGTCTGATTCGTGACTTAACCCTGGCATCGCATATTTTTGAGGCGTTTCCACAGAGCGCTGAATGGACCAGTTTCTCTTTCTCACAAATTCATAGTCGTTCGATGCTGGTGGCAAGGTTTGCCCAGGATATCTGTCGTTCGGTTAAGGCAGACCGGCATATGCAAGGTCAAGCCTTTCTGGCGGGACTATTGCATGATTTTGGCATGATAATGTTGGCCTCGCACGATCCGAACGAATATCGTTTAGTAATGAATAAAGCCTCGGACCTTTCGCAGCCTTTATATGTTGTCGAAAAAATGAATATAGGTGTTTCGCATGCTGAAGCAGGTGCTTATCTGTTAGGTTTATGGAATCTGCCACCTAAAGTGATAGAAGCCGTGTTATTCCATCATTTTCCGGGCAGTTGTCCTTCCGGGGATTTTCAGCCACTAACGGCTGTGCATATAGCGGATGCGCTGTTGCCGTCTGTGAATAATGGTATAGGCTGTTCTGTTTCCAGCCAGTTAGCTATGAAATACATTGATAGGCTGGGCCTTAAATCTCACCTTAATCAGTGGGAAGTGATGGCAAGCGCCTATGCCGGAAAACTGCAGGATCCTGTCTGACGATTTCTATCGGTACCCATTTTGGTAAGTGTTAAGAGGCTGTGAGCCTCTTTTTTCTTTTTGATTGACCTGTCTTGCGTCACTGATAAAATGCGTCGCTCTGTTGGTATTCTCCCTTTTTAAAGAGTGACGAGGTTTTTAATGGCGCTATCTGATATTCAGCCCGAACGCTATGATCAATTGTTGGCCGAAAAGGTTGCAGGTGTGCGTGATAGTTTTGTCGACTTTATGATTCCTGATGTAGAGGTTTTCGCTTCGCCGAAGACCAATTACCGGTTGCGCGCTGAATTCAGAGTGTGGCACGAAGGTGATGATCTTTATTACGTGATGTTTGAGCCAGGGGACAATCGCAACCCGATACGGGTTGATACGTGTGAAATGGTTGCTCCACGTATTCGGGATGTCATGTTTGAGCTGATTGACGTGATTAAAGAAAATCCAGCCCTGCGGTTTAAATTATTTCAGGTTGATTTTCTCAGTACCCTGTCAGGTGAATTATTGGTCAGTTTGTTATATCACCGTCCGATAGATGACGCTTGGGCACAGCAGGTTGAGACACTCAGGGAGCGTTTTTCTATTGATGTGGTGGGTCGTTCGAGAAAGAAAAAGCTCATCATAGAGCGTGATTTCGTGATTGAAAAGCTCGATATAAATGGGCGGGTTTATGAGTATAAACAAGTAGAAAATAGCTTTACGCAGCCCAATGGTGAAGTGTGCAAAGATATGATTCGCTGGGCACTGGATGTTACAAAGGATGCGGGTGGGGATCTGGTTGAGTTTTATTGTGGCAGCGGCACTTTTACTATGCCCTTGGCGCAAAATTTCAAACGTGTGGTAGCCACGGAGATTTCTAAAACGTCGGTGCGGGCGGCAGAATACAATATTGAAGTTAATGGGATCACTAATCTGGATGTGCTGCGTATGCCTTCAGAAGATTTGACTCTGGTGCTGCAGGGTAAAAAAGAGACACGCAAGGTGGAAGGGTTGGATCTTGACAGCTGCCAGTTTTCGACAGTGTTGGTTGACCCTCCGCGTTCTGGATTAGATGATGAAACCGTTGCTCAGGTCACTGAATATGAACATATTGTCTATATCAGCTGTAACCCGGATACTCTGCGGGAGAATCTGAAAATAATTACTGCAACGCATAAAGTAGAGCGGTTCGCCGTATTTGATCAATTCCCTTATACGCATCATTTGGAATGCGGTGTATATCTGACCCGAAAATAAGGCCATGCTGATAGTTAGCTAATAATTGACTGGGGGTTAAGCACGTCTTCGGCAGATAATGGTTAGAAGTTTTTACTGAGACCTTTACACGAGTCGAAATTTTGTTTTCTGGCAAGGTAAAAGTACACGCACTAGGGGCGTTGATAGGTATAAATGACCGAATAAGTAGGTTTTTAACACCGCCAGAACGCAATGGAGCAATCGGGCAAAGGTCTCTGTTGATTTTTTATTAGGAGGAGGCTTACATGCTGGCATTGTTGAAAATAAAAGGATTTGTGGCGTTTGTCGGTATTGCCTTTATCAACGCATTTATCGATCTGGGTCATAAAATTATTGTTCAGAATACATTGTTCAAGTCATTTGACGGTTCTGAGCAGATTGTTTTAACCGCCATTGTTAATGCCCTGATTTTATTGCCTTTCGTTCTGCTTTTTTCGCCGGCGGGTTATCTATCAGACCGTTTTTCAAAACCTGCCGTGATGCGTTGGTCGGCGCGGATTGCTATCGTTATTACGTTATTGATCACCTTGAGTTATTACCAGGGCTGGTTTGAAGTGGCGTTCGCCATGACGTTATTTTTAGCGTTGCAAAGTTCGCTTTATTCGCCGGCTAAGTATGGATTTATTCGGGAGTTGGTCGGCGTTGACGATTTGGCTGCAGGTAATGCCTGGATACAATCGGCGACGATGGTCGCTATTTTGTCGGGTATTGTTGTGTTTTCGTTGCTTTTCGAAACACTGCTTTCTGGTTTGCTGGTTGCCGGTACTGATCCCGCTCTTATCTTGCAGTATATTGCTCCATTAGGGTGGGTGTTGGTAGCTGCTGCGATACTGCAAGCGGCATTAACACAGCGTTTACCAGATCAGCATACGGCGCGCACGGAGGTTTCATTTGACTGGCTGGCTTATCGTAATGCACAACTTCTTAAACAAAATTTACGTTTGATCATTCACTCTAAGCCGATCATCCAATCGATACTGGGTTTATCGCTATTCTGGACTATCAGTCAGATTATGCTGGCGGTTTTTCCCTCTTTTGCCGAAGTTACATTGCAGCAGAACAATACGTTTATCATTCAGGGCGCGATGGCGCTCGCGGGCATCGGTATTATGCTGGGTGCTGTGCTGGTCGGAAAGTTGTCGCCACACCGTATTAACAGAGGACTGATTCCTGTGGGTGCCGTCGGCGTTGCGCTGGGTGTTATTGCATTACCGTATGTAAGCTCTCTGGCTTGGGCGGCCGCTGACTTTTTATTGATTGGCGTGAGTGGCGCGTTAATGACGATCCCGTTAAATGCCTTGGTTCAATTTTATGCCCCACAAGACAAGATGGGTAAGGTACTGGCAGGTAATAACTTTATTCAGAATATAGCGATGTTCTCAGGGTTGATTTTAACCGTCATATTTTCGTTGCTGCAATGGAATGAGACCTGGTTACTCTATGGGCTCGGGGTATTAGCGTTGGTTGGTGTTATTCAGACTTACCCTGTGTATCGCAAATATCATAAAGTGGATGGATAAAACGGGTAGGCAAGCCATCGAAATCTATGCATAATAACTGACTATATTACTTGGTTATTAGTGATCAAGCCGTTTTACAGTGGAGAGAGTAATGCAAGCACCGGCAAAAGCTTCGGGTTTATCAGGGGTAAAATACATCATCGCCATTGCGTCCGGTAAAGGTGGCGTCGGTAAATCAACGACGACAGCGAATCTGGCATTGGCTTTACAGGCCCAGGGGATGAAGGTCGGGGTACTGGATGCGGATATCTATGGCCCTAGCCAGGGTATGATGCTGGGAATACCTTCCGGTACCCGGCCTCAGCCTGTCGGTGATAATGGTATGAAGCCTGTGATTGTGCATGGACTGCAGGTGATGTCTATCAGTCTTATGATTGATGAAAATACACCGATGGTATGGCGTGGTCCGATGGCAAGTGGTGCCTTGCAGCAGTTGATGACACAGACGCAATGGGAAAATCTTGATTTCCTGTTAATCGATATGCCGCCAGGGACCGGAGACATACAGCTGACGTTGGCGCAGAAAGTAGCGGTGGATGGTGCAGTGATTGTCACGACGCCTCAGGATATTGCTTTGCTGGATGCTAAAAGGGGTATCGAAATGTTCCGCAAAGTCGATATACCTGTGTTGGGTATCGTGGAGAATATGAGCACGCATATCTGTAGTCAGTGTGGGCATGAAGAGCATATTTTCGGTGCGGGCGGCGGAGAGCGTATTGCGCGTGATTACGATACTGAATTGCTCGGCTGTTTGCCGTTAACGCTGGAAATCTGCCAGCAGGCAGACTCCGGGAATCCTACGGTTGCCGCAGATCCGGACGGAGCCGTTTCACTGATCTATGCTGATATTGCAAAACAGCTGATGAGCAACGTTGAGCGCCAATCAGGCGGCGCTGCAAAAGCCCCGCAGATCAATATTGTTGAAGATTAAGCGCTGACTTGAATCAGTAGCGCTTGTAGCCGTATTTTCATCAGATAAATGCGGCTTTTTTGTCTGAAAAATACTATAATTGTTCGCTTTAATTTTTTTATTTTGCGGAAGGTGTGATGGGCATTAAATCAGATAGCTGGATTCGCCGTATGGCGCAGGAACATGAGATGATCTCTCCTTTCGAATCTCAACAGGTTCGTACTTCTGCAAATGGCGGTATTGTCTCTTATGGCACCTCAAGCTATGGCTATGATGTTCGTTGTGCAAATGAGTTTAAAATCTTTACGAACATCAACTCTACCATTGTTGACCCTAAAGATTTTGATGAAGGCAGCTTTGTCGATGTACAGTCGGATGTCTGTATTATCCCGCCGAATTCATTTGCGTTGGCGCGTACGGTTGAGTACTTCAAAATCCCGCGTGATGTGCTGACTATCTGTTTAGGTAAAAGTACCTATGCGCGTTGTGGCATTATCGTCAATGTCACACCCTTAGAGCCTGAGTGGGAAGGACATGTAACGTTGGAGTTTTCTAACACGACCCCTTTGCCTGCAAAAATATACGCTAATGAAGGCATTGCTCAGATGTTGTTTCTCGGTGCTGATGAAGTATGTGAAACATCTTATCGTGATCGTAACGGTAAATATCAGGGGCAGACTGGCGTAGTGGTGCCTCGTACCTGATGATGCAGCATCATAAGAAAAGTATAGAAGATTTCTGGCAGCAGCTGGAGTTGACCATTGATCAGCTGCTAAGTAGTCGCCAGGACAATCAGTTTGATGCGGATAGCTTGCTGTCTGAGTACCGTAACACCTTACATAAAATTGATGAAAACCTCACATTCCATTTTGAACGTGATGAAGATGACGGGCCTGTTGAAATGATTTTCGGTTGTGATGGTTACCCTGAGTCGATTCATTCAGTATTGAGCTTGGTAGGCGCCGCACCGGCTTTGAATGGTATTCGCTTTACAGCATTCAATCATCGTTATGATCCCATTCCAAACTATATCAATGTAGCAGATGAAGTCTGCGAACTTTCCGATTATTGGTATTCGTTGCATTCCATCGAGAATAAGCTTCATCTTACCATCTATATGCATGATGTCTCATTTATGCTGGATATTGATCCGAGAGTAGAGGCCGTGATGATTTTTCTGGATGCGTTGATCGGTGAGTTTGAGCTCATGACCCGTGTTTGGTCGCTGGATTGGCTGGAGCTTCCTGAAGATCCGGTTGATTTTCATCTGAGGCCATTGTCGGAACTACGCGAAGGTTTTGATCAGCTTAAGCACGCGGTATCACCTATCGGTATCACTATTCACTGATTTTCCCTTCATCGATTCTGTTGTTATTCACTACTGGTAGTCTGCAAGCGGATGATGTGACTAAACTTCGTCCGCTTGTTGTGATTCAATAACATTAAGACCATTTACTATTTTGAGAAGTCTGCATGAGCCAAACACTGAGCGATATTCTAGAGCGTGTTCGTAAAGAGTATCTACAACGAATGGATGCTAATCATTTTGCTCAGCCATTTTTGACAGCAGAAAAGTTATGTCATGAAAAGCTCTACCTGGATACAGATCTTTTAGCGCGAATTGTCAGTGAAGATCCAACCTTGCTGGCAACCAGAGCGAGTGATTTAATTGCAGATCCGAAGGAAAGAGATAATCCAGCGGTGGGTGCAATAATCAGTAGTAATATCGTCATGGCTGCATTAGAAAGCCTGTTGGCGCTGGCGGTTGGCAATAAATGGCTGGATGTTGATAATGACGGGCATATTCTGGTTGAAGAAACTGAATTGAATCCGCAGCGTAATTATGCAGTGACGGCTGATTATAGTCAGTCTGATACGGCTACAAAAAATCTCAGCAAAAAGGGTGTTAGTCTGTTAACAAAGATTTTTCAGGCTGCCGAGAGTGAGTTTCTTGAGCTGTTAGATAGCGAAGTGCATGATGCTTATCAGTTAGCACTTCAGGTATCCGGCAACTACGCGATTTTTTCACCTGAAGATATCGCGCCCTTAATTGCCGAGAATCCACTGCTACTTGGACTGAGGCCGGATGAAATGGTCGATGAAGAGTTGTTTGAAGGCGATCCGCCGGCGGGCATTATTATTAGTGGGCATTTGACACATATTTTATTGGATCAGTTATTAGAACTGGCAGAAGAAAAAGGTGCATTAGCGCAGGATGGGGCAGGGCATATCATTCTGCCTGAGGGTGACGATGATAATCCGATTATCCACTAAGGGTAAGGCGGGCTGATCAGAAACGGTGCAGTTACTGATCTTCTGTTGCATGTTGTTTTGTTCACATTGAGCATACATCTAAAGCCGGTTATAAAGTGTCCGGTTATAAAGAGCCCGGTTATAAAAACCCAAGTTATAAAAAAGCCCGATTTCTCGGGCTTTTTATTGAATCTTCTTTTGCGAAGCTTAACCTTGAATGATCAGCCAGTTGTCTAAGCTTGTCAGGTCTTCAGGGCTGAGTGTGCCTATTTGTTGTTTAAAGGTGAATAGGTTAAGTACATAGTCAAACCGGGCATTAGCGTAGTCACGTTTTGCGGCATACAGAGCTTGTTCCGCTGCCAGAACATCGACAACGTTTCGTGTACCTACAGCAAAGCCTTCACTGGTGGCATCCAGAGCTGCCTGGCTGGAGATAATGCTTTGCTGGCGGGCGAAAACGCTGAGTACGTTAGTTTTAACATTACGTAATAAACTGCGTGTCGCTTGCTTTACAGCGCGCTCGGTGTCTTCATAGGTTTGCATCGAGACATCCATCTGAGCGTATGCCTGACGAGTTCTGGAGCTGGTCGCGCCGCCTTGATAAAGTGGCAGGCTAAAGGTTAAGCCGACAACATTGCTTTCATTCCAATCATCAGTGCTGACCGAACCTTTATCTCTATCATAGGTTGCACTTAAATCTAGCGTGGGCATGTGCCCTGATTTTGCGATTTGAGCGCTTTTTCGTGCCACTTCAATATCAGTTTTCACCAGCTGCAGTCCAATGTTGCCTGTTAGTGCTTTAGTTAACCAGCTATCAGGCTCAGCAGGAGATACTTCCTGAATAGGGTACTCAGGGCTGAGAAGGTCTGTTTGGGTGATGGTTTCACCTGTCAGGCGCTCCAGTGCTTCATAGCTGTTGTCGAGAGCCCCTTCCGCTTCGATCAGACTGACTCTGGCATTATCATAAGAAGCTTGCGCCTCATGCACATCAGTAATGGCAATCAGGCCCACTTCAAATTGAGCATTCACCTGATCCAGACGACGTTTGATGGCGCGCTCCTGGGATTCAGCGGTTTCCAGATTGCTTTTAGCACGTAGCACATTCAGATAGGTGTCTACCGTTTGAAGAATAAGATTCTGTTGTGCCAGGTCAAAGCGTATCTGAGCCTGTTCATCCAGTGTCTGCCCCTGTTGGTACGTGAACCAACGGGCCGCTGAAAATACCGGTTGAACCAGACTGACGGTGTAGCCGTGGTTATTATAAGAGTCGTAATCAGAATCATCGGAGTAGCTAGTGTAGCTAGTGTTAGCTGTTGCAACGATGTTCGGCAGCAACCCGCCGCGCGCCTGAGGCAGGGCCTCTTTGTTGACGCGGTATGTTGCTTCAGCAATTTTCAGCTGTGCATCGTTGTCGAGTGCTTTGTAATAGATCTCTTGAAGTGATCCAGCACTGACAAGTGTTGCTGAGCTACATAATCCGGCTAACATGGCCGCACGAATGGCGTATGATATCAATTTCATTAAGCTAGTCCTTACTGTCGAGATTCGGCATATTCTTGTTCAATGGTATTTGGGCGGCGTTTACCCAGGAAGTTGTAAACAGTAGGGATGACAAATAGCGTCATTAACGTACCGAAGAGCATACCCCCCACAATAATCCAGCCTATCTGTTGGCGCGATTCTGCACCTGCACCTGTGGCCCATGCTAACGGCAGTGTTCCCAGTACCATGGCGCCGGTTGTCATTAGTATAGGACGTAAGCGCAAAGTTGCAGATTTTATAACGGCATCGCGCACTTGGTAGCCTTGTTCCTGTAACTGGTTCGCAAATTCTACGATTAGGATACCATGTTTCGCAATCAAGCCAATCAGGGTAATCAGGCCTATCTGACTATAAATACTGATAGATCCCCCCGAGTAATACAAGGCAAAAAGTGCACCACAAATAGCGGGCGGCACTGATAGCAAGATGATGAACGGATTTTTAAAGCTTTCGAACTGGGCTGCAAGAATCATGAATATAAAGACCAGTGCCAGAATGAATGTTGTTTGCAATCCGCTGCTTGAGTCTTTGAACTCGCGTGACTGCCCACCATAGTCAGCGCTGGCCTCAGGTGCAACTTCTTGCAGTGTGGTCTCAAGGAATGTAAGTGCCTCACCAATACTAAAGCCAGGCGCTAGCATTGCTTGTAGTTTCACCGCTTTAACTTTGTCGAAGTGGTTCAGTTCACGAGGGGCTACCGTCTCACGCAGAGTAGTCAAATTTGACATTTGAATCATATCGCCGCTGTCGCTCCGAACGTATAACCCGGACAGATCGGCGGGGTTGTTGCGTTGCGATTTATCCACCTGAACGACGACATTGTATTGATCGCCATCTTTCTTGAAGCGAGTAACATCGCGACCTGCTATATAGCTTTCCAGCGTTCGGCCAATGCGTTCAACCGGCACGCCGATTTCAGAGGCTTTATTTCGGTCTATATCGATCTGTAGCTCAGGTTTATTCAGCTTGAGATCGGTGTCAGGCTGAACAAACATTGGGTTCTGGTAAACTCTGGCCAGTAACTTGTCGGTAATTATCTTCAAATCATCGTAAGTTCCGTTAGATTTGATAATAAATTCAACCGGGCGGGAGATAATACTTTGGCCGAGAGAAGGCATATTCATGGCAAATGACATGTTGCCTGTAACTCCACCATAGAGTTGAGGTGTTAGTTCCGCTGCTATTGCTTGTTGTTTGCGGTTACGTTCATCCCATGATTTAAGCCCCATGAATGTCAATGAGTTTGTTTCAGAAGGGAAGCCTACTACGGTGAAGTAACGGTTCTGTTCGGGCACGTTGGAAATAATGCCCTCCACACCTTTAGAGTAGCGATTAACATAATCAACAGATGAGCCATCAGGGTTGATTGAGAATGTCATGATCGTACCGCGATCTTCAATGGGGGCTAGTTCTTTGGGAAGCTGATCATAGAAGTACCATGCGCCAAAAGTGCTGCCAATCATGATGACCACAGCAACGAAGCTGTAGCGCAGTAACAGTCCCAGTAAGCGCTGATAACTGTTGGTGATGGCGTTTAAAAAACTTTCTATCAGGTTAAACAGAAAAGAATGCTTCTTGTCATGCTTTAGCATGCGAGAACTCATCATGGGCGATAAGCTTAAGGCGATAAAACCTGAAATCAATACGGCGCCTGCCAGTGTCATTGAAAACTCAGTAAAGAGCTTTCCTGTCCGGCCCGGTGTCATGGCGACAGGAACGTAGACGGCAACCAGCGTGAGTGTTGTTGCAACAATGGCAAAACCGACTTCACGGCTACCGATAAAGGCAGCTTTAATGGGAGACATGCCTTCTTCTACATGTCGGTAGATGTTTTCCAGCATGATGATGGCATCATCGACCACCAGTCCGATCGCGAGCACCATGGCCAGAAGTGTCAGTGTGTTCACCGAGTAGTCCAGCGCATACATGACGGAAAAGGCACCAATCAGTGACAGAGGTATAGTCACAATCGGGATTAACGTAGCCCGCAGGTTTCGTAAGAAAAAGAAGATAACAACAATAACCAGAATGCCGGCTTCGGCTAACGTTTTGAAGACGGAGTCGATGGACGCCTGGATAAATATCGAGGAATCATAGGCAATATTAACTTCCATACCTTCTGGCAGGATCTGCTTGATCCGTCCCATTTCGGCTTTCACACCGTTGGATACATCCAGTGGGTTAGCCGTTGATTGTTTGACGACGCCCATCGCGACAGCATTCTTACCATTAAAGCGACCTATAATGCGCTCAGACTCAGGCGCGATCTCGACACGTGCAACATCTTTAATGCGAATGGGGTAGCTGTCATCATTACGAATGATAACGGATTCAAATTGGGAAACGCTATTCAGATCGCTGTTGGTGAGTACACTGAATTCGCGTTCAGCGCTTTCTATGCGACCTGCAGGTACTTCCAGATTCTGTGCGCGTAGTGCTGTTTCAATATCGTTCGGTGTGAGGCTGTATGACGTTAAACGATCTGGATCGAGCCATATACGCATTGAGTAACGTCGTTCACCTGCAATCATAACGTTAGCAACCCCCTGGACCGTTTGCAAAGGGTCTTTGACGCGACGATCTGCGAAATCAGATACTTCCATGGGCGAGTGACGGTCAGAGGAGAATGCCAGCCAGATAATGGGTTGAGCATCCGCTTCTGATTTTGCCACAATCGGCTCATCAATATCATCGGGCAGGGTGCCACGCACTCGTCCAACGCGGTCGCGAACATCGCTTGCCGCCGCATCCGGATCTCTATCCAATTTGAAGTTGATGGTGATTTGGCTCTTTTCCGACCGGCTTATAGAGGTCATGAAATCAATGCCTTCAATACCTGACAGAGAGTCCTCTATTATTTGCGTTACCTGTGTTTCAATAATCGAAGCACTGGCACCGGCATAATTGGTTTCTACCGTAATCACTGGGACATCAATTTTTGGATATTCACGGACGGTTAGGCGGTCGTAAGAAATAACGCCTAATAGTAAGAGAAGCAGGCTCATCACAATGGCCAGTACGGGGCGCCTTATGCTTATATCAGATAAAACCATGAGCTATTAGCCTTCCTGTTGAGCCGTGTTTTGAGGGGTAGGGAACAGTGGGGTAATCGGCATACCGGGACGTAGTTTCATATGTCCAGCGGTAACGATCACATCACCTGCATGTAGACCGGTTAGAATCTGCACTTGCCCATTTTGCCGCACGCCTAGTGTCACAGGTGTCATCGATACCGTGTTGTTTTCATCCATACGCATGACTAAAAAGGTGTTGTTGTTTGGAATGATGGCTTCTTCAGGAACTAAGAATGCTTGATCGTCTGAACCAAGCGAAACATGGATAGTCGCGAATAACCCAGGGCGCAATTGTCCGCTTTCATTATCAATTCGCGCTTTTACTTTGACGCTGTGGCTACGCGGGTCGATGGTTGGGGATATTGCATATATTTCTCCGGTAAATGGAGCATTCGGGTACGCGGCAACGAACAGTGATACGCTCTGGCCGTTTTTAATTTGAGACAATACTGTCTCAGGTAAGCTGAATTCGACTTTCATCTGTTCAATATCGGATAACGTTACAAGATCCTGCCCTGCCGTTACGTAATCACCAGGGCCTACATTGCGTAAGCCTATGGCGCCGCTGAAAGGCGCTTTAATCGTCATTTTTCTCAGCAAAGTTTTGGCAACTTCGAGCTGTGCTTCGTCAACGCGTAACTGGGCCAGCGTGGTATCTCTGTCGTTTTCAGACCCCACGCGTTTTTTCAAGAGTTTTTCAGCACGCTTGAATTCATTCAGGCTTAAATTAACACGTGCTTGCGCTTGAGCGACTTCTGCGCGATATGAGTCTGCGTTAAGCTCAAACAGGACATCACCTTTATTAGCCTGTTGGCTTTCTTCAAACAGGATTTTGTTAATCAGGCCACTTTGCTCCGGACGAATAATCACGCTCTCGCGTGCTTCAAGCGTGCCTACTGCTTTGAGTGTGCGGGTTAAGGTGGAGGCTTCGACTTTGACAACTTCCGCAGGAAGACCCTGGGGCTTTTCGACTGCGGCTGCCAGCAAAGGAGTGGAAGACATTAAAAGTACCAGTGTGGGTGCAAGCCACTGTTTTTTAAGTGTGATCATGGGTTATTTCTCTTTGTGTGGCAGTAAAATATGATTCCAGTACAGATTAACCAGTTCATGTAACGGAGCGGTAGAGCTGTCGACTTTCATGCGCAGTAACGCGCCTTGCCAGCTATCCCAGAACAGGTGGGCGAGCTGTTTTGGGGTCAAATCATTTCGCACACTGCCGTCTAATTGGCATTGTTTGAAGTCTTGTTCGATTGACTCAAGGACGTAGGCCGTTGAATGACGAATAGCTTCTTTAAGCGCGGGGGAAGCATTGCCTAGTTCGCCGGAAAGGTTGGCAATCAGGCAGCCAAAATTATCATCTTCAGATTCGAATTTATTAATTTCATTTTCTAGTTGTATGCGCATTTTTTCTAATTGCGGGTAATCGAGTTTTGCGTATTCTGTATCCCAGCGCTGACATTCAATTGAGTGATAGTGTTCAATCATTTCGACAGCAAACTCTTCTTTACTACCGAAAAAATTATAAAAAGAGCCTTTGGATACCCGGCAGGCTTTAAGGATGGCGGTTAAGCCAGTGCCGTGATATCCCAGCTTATTAAAAAGCTGCATGCCTTTTTCCAGAATTTGTTCCCGATCATGCTCGGGTCGTCTGCCTTGTGCCATTATATTTAACTAGACCGGTCGTTCTAAATGAAAGGTAATTGTACGCCGATGAGGTTCAAGCTCAAGTGATGGGGTGTGAAGCATTGATGACATTTCTGCAACAGACTGTTGACCCGACTCACTAAGGAGGGGCAGCGCTTAACGCAGAATCAAAAACGCCGGAAAAATCCGGCGTTGTCTGGTGTTGTTATAACCGATGCAGAAACAAGGATCTGCATAACTGAAAACCGGCTACTTAGCTTTCCAGTGCGGCTTTTATGCGATTAATGGCATCTTCGAGAATATTCATGCTGGTAGCAAAAGAAAGTCGCATGTTACCAGGTGCTCCAAAAGCTGAACCGGGCACTAGCGCGACACCTGCATCGTTGAGTAAAAACTCAGCCAGATCTATATCGTTACTAAAGCGATCATCCCGATCAATGATTTTCTGGAAGCTTGGGAACGCATAAAAAGTGCCGTCGGCTGGAATGCATTCTACGCCTTCAATTTCATTTAAGGCAGCAACCACATATTCATGGCGCTCTTTAAAGGCGACCACCATTTTATCAACACAGGCATTGCCGCCTTCCAGCGCGGCTTGAGAAGCAACCTGAGAAATTGATGTCGGGTTTGATGTGCTCTGCGATTGAACTTTTTTCATTGCACCTATTAATTTTGCTGGCCCGGCCGCGTAACCAATGCGCCATCCGGTCATTGAGTAGGCTTTTGAAACGCCATTCAGGACGATAGTTCGGTCATACAGATCAGGGCATGCATTCAGAATATTGCAGAATGGCAGGTCGTTAAAGCGGATATGTTCATACATATCATCGGTAGCAATCAGCACATCCGGGAATTTTCTCAGGACAACACCGAGTGCCGCCAGTTCTTCCAGCGTGTAAGAGACGCCTGTTGGGTTAGAGGGGCTGTTGAGAACAACGAGGCGGGTACGATCTGTTATTGCTTCTTCGAGTTGTGCCGGTGTGATTTTAAAGCGGTGTGCTTGTGTCGTTGTGATGATGACCGGCACGCCGTCAGCGACCAACACCATGTCCGGATATGAAACCCAGTATGGAGCAGGGATGATTACTTCATCACCCTCGTTGAGTAACGCCAGAGATAGATTGAAAAAACTCTGTTTTCCGCCACATGAAACCAGAATCTGGTTAGCATCGTAGGTTAGGCCGTTATCTTTTTTGAACTTGTTAATAATTGCTTTTTTCAGACCCGGAGTACCATCCACTGCGGTGTACTTAGTGAAGCCGTTATGCAGGGCTTCAATCGCAGCATCTTTGATGTGTTCTGGGGTATCGAAATCAGGTTCTCCTGCTCCCAGGCCAATAATGTCTTTTCCTGCGGCGCGAAGTTCTGCAGCACGATTAGTGACCGCTAAAGTCGGAGATGGTTTGATTCGGTTTACACGGTCTGAAAGTTGAACGTCCAATTCATAGTCCTCTATGAAATAAAGTTAAGTAAAGACGCTAAATTAAGCGAGAAAACTATACAGGAATAGACGCGTACACAACATAAAAAAATACCTTAAAATTCCAGTGCTGAAAAGCACGGGGTTGCCGGTTTATGATAAAAATGGAACGCCTGAATATCCGATGATTTGCCTCCGGGAAAAGCAATTTCCAAGACGTTTTGCTTTTGAATGCGTATACTAGACCGTTTAATTCTTTGACCGATTTGATCCATTAGATAGTAGGTATTATGAAACAGTGTTTCAAAGTCAACTCACCTTTTGCGCCTGCAGGCGACCAGCCTGAAGCCATCAAAGGATTAGTAGAAGGGATTAACGACGGGCTTGCTGCACAAACGTTGCTGGGTGTTACCGGATCCGGTAAGACCTTTACTATTGCTAATGTGATCTCAGAGATTCAGCGTCCAACTATTGTGCTGGCGCATAATAAAACCCTGGCTGCACAGCTTTATGGAGAGTTCAAAGAGTTCTTTCCTGATAACGCAGTTGAGTATTTTGTTTCTTATTACGACTACTATCAGCCAGAAGCCTATGTGCCCTCATCAGATACCTTCATAGATAAAGATGCCTCCATTAATGAACATATTGAGCAGATGCGGCTCTCGGCGACTAAAGCACTGTTAGAGCGCAGCGATGTTATTATCGTGGCAACGGTCTCTTCGATATATGGGTTGGGCGACCCTGAATCATATTTGTCGATGATGTTGCACCTTGATCGTGGAGAAACCGCGGACCAACGTAAGATCTTGCGTCGATTGGCTGAGCTGCAGTACAAGCGAAATGACATAGAACTGCATCGTGGGACTTATCGGGTGCGTGGTGATGTCATCGATGTGTTTCCTGCCGAATCTGAAAGAGATGCACTTCGTATCGAGTTATTTGATGATGAAATTGAAAACCTGAGTTATTTCGATCCACTCACCGGCGAAGTATTGCGCAAGGTACCGCGTGCGACGGTTTACCCTAAATCGCATTACGTAACACCCCGTGAAATATTGGTAGAAGCGGTCGAGAAAATAAAAGTCGAGTTGCATCAACGCCTGCAGTACCTTCGCGAGATAGATAAGCTGGTTGAATTACAGCGTTTGGAACAGCGCACCATGTATGACATGGAGATGATCATGGAGCTTGGGTATTGTTCAGGCATAGAAAACTACTCGCGTTATTTATCGGGCCGCGAACCAGGGGGGGCGCCACCCACGTTATTTGATTACCTGCCAGATGATGCCTTAGTGGTGATAGATGAGTCCCACGTTACTATCCCTCAATTAGGCGCGATGTATAAGGGCGACCGTTCACGTAAAGAAACTCTGGTTGAGTATGGTTTTCGTTTGCCATCGGCTCTGGATAATCGGCCTTTACGTTTTGAAGAGTGGGAACGGCTGGCTCCACAGATGATCTTCGTTTCTGCAACACCTAGTCGCTATGAAGCCGCCAATGCGGGGAAAATTGTTGAACAGGTGGTTCGGCCTACCGGGTTGACCGATCCTGTTGTTGAAATTCGTCCTGCATCTACACAGGTGGATGACTTACTCGAAGAGATTAACAAAGTTGTTATTGATAACTGCCGCGTAATCGTCACGGTATTAACCAAGCGGATGGCTGAAGATCTGACCGAATATCTGGCCGAACATAATGTCAGAGTTCGTTACGTGCACTCTGATATAGATACGGTAGAGCGTGTTGAAATTATCCGTGACCTGCGTATCGGTGAGTTTGATGTATTAGTGGGTATCAATTTACTGCGAGAAGGGATTGATATGCCTGAAGTGGGCCTGGTCACTATTCTGGATGCTGATAAAGAGGGCTTTTTGCGTTCGGATACTGCGCTGATTCAGACCATAGGGCGTGCAGCCCGTAATATTAATGGTCGTGCGATACTCTATGCAGATCGCATCACAGGCTCAATGGAGCGGGCGATTGCGGAAACTGATCGTCGACGTGAAAAGCAGGTCGCTTATAATGCATTGCACGGTATCACTCCCAAAGGTATTACTAAATCGGTGGCTGATATTATGGAAGGTGCATCAACCATCCCGGGACGTAAGGCGGCACGTACTGCGAAAAAAGTGGCAGATCAGGCTGGAGAGTATCAATTTGATCCCGCGACTATGTCGTCCAGGCAACTGGTGAAGGCGATGAATCAGTTGGAAGATAAGATGTATGAAGCGTCTAAGAATTTACAGTTTGAGTTAGCGGCTCATTATAGAGACCAGTTGGAGCAGCTCAAGCACGCTGTAATCTAGAGAGGATTTGAGAGGCGCCGGAGTGTGTTGTTTACGAATGGACCAGGTTGTTGATGCTGGGGAACTCTTTGGCAAAGCGCAAAATCCATTCGTGAGCAGCGGCTTCCTGCGATAAGTGGCGACCTTCCGCTTTTTCAATTTCATGTCGATATTGCTCGATATGGCAGATCTGTTCGATCATTCTTACCGCATAGGCTGTCGCCGGGTCATCAAATACCAAACCCGTACGAAAGTGGTTATTTTTTTCTGGAATACACCAGGCTACATGCCCGGTCGCTTTAAAAGCCGGATCATAAATCGAAATTTGGATTTCAAGAGCCGTGCCGATCGCATAAAAGGTGTCTGTTGAAAGGCTGATGCCAATCTGGCCGCAGTGGCTGGTTGTATTAGGCGAGATAGGCGTGTCTGCACTCAAAGAAATCTGAGCAGGAATGTTATTCGGATGGCGAATGTAGCTTTGTGTAATATTAGAAGTCATTTGGAACACCTTCATATGGATATCATCATTATACGTTTAAAACAGTTTCCATATGTATTGAATCGGCTATTTATTAAACAACTTTAGTATAGAATAATTTATACCAGCTTAATGGAAGATGAGCTGCTAATTTAACGTCTTTATGAGGTTGCTGGTTAAAAGTTAGACTAATGTATAGACCATTATAAAGATGTTTGTGCAAATTAAGTGAATATCCCCCCCCAATACTACTGAAATCGGAGCAACATAGTGGCGCAGGAACCGCAGGTCAGGCCGGGTGCATTTCGTTTTAAACAAAAAATTTTCATTATGCCTCTAAAGCTCAAAATACTCACGCTTGCCCTTTTGCCGATGTTGCTGGTGACTGGCATCATTACCTTGGTCAATGTAAAGCAATCGCAGTCTTTATCTGAGCTTGAAATTGAAACGTTTGAGCAGCTCTTGCTCGCCTCTAAACGCAGTGAGCTTAAAAACTACGTCAGCCTGGCACTGACATCTGTTTCGCAAATATTAAACAGTCCCTGGATGCACGATTTTGAAGCCAAAGAGGAGGTAAAGCGCATCCTTAAGGGAATGACCTACGGCGAAGATGGCTACTTTTTTGTTTATGACGCTAACGGCGTAAACCTGGTGCATCCTGCGCAGCCTGATCTGGTAGGACAAAGTCTTTTTGACTGGAAGGATGACAATGGCACCTTTGTCATTCGTGACTTGTTTACTGTGGCTAAAATGGGCGGAGGCTTTCATCGTTACGTTTGGCGTAAACCGTCCAGAGGTGATAACGAAGATAAACTCAGTTATGTCGTTCTGTTGCCAGAGTGGGGCTGGATGCTGGGAACTGGCTTATATGTTGATGATATAGCCACTGAGGTGGCTAAAACTCGCTTGCAGGTAACCCAAAATATACGCAACACGTTTTTTACGGTATTGGTTATAACAGCAGCCACAGCGATCATTATCGTTATGATAGGAATAGCCATCAATCTGCATGAAAGCCGTTTGGCGGATGCTCGCTTACGTCACCTTGCGCACAAGTCAGTCCAATTTCAGGTCAGCCAGCGCCGACGCTTT
This sequence comes from Neptunomonas sp., assembly GCF_041601355.1. GTDB lineage: Bacteria > Pseudomonadota > Gammaproteobacteria > Pseudomonadales > Balneatricaceae > Neptunomonas. The sequence goes on along the minus strand of NZ_JBFIIH010000043.1, from coordinate 10,418 downwards.
GCCAGGGAACTTCATGATGGCATTAATCAGTTGATGGTATCTGTTAAATTTCGTATTGAGCTGGGTATCAGTAAAACTAAAAAAGATGATACAACCGCGGTTGATGATTTGGTAAAAGGTGTGGCTGTACTCAATCAGGCAATACAGGAGGTACGTCGGATCTCCCATGATCTGCGCCCCAGCTTACTCGATGATATGGGTTTAACATCAGCGCTCAAAGGGCTGTTGGATGAGTATGAATCACGCACAAGGATCATGGTTGAAACAGATCTGGATTTTCCAAAAGAGCGCTTGCCAGATGATATAGAAATTACATTGTACCGGTTAATTCAGGAAGCGCTAGCTAATGTTGAAAAGCACTCAGGTGCGGATGAAGTGCGTTTGAAAACCTGGGTTCAGGGAGGGCACGTGTGGGTGTTGTTAAAAGATAATGGTGAAGGATTTGATATTAAACAAAAAGTCCAGAAAGAAGGCATTGGTTTGCGGAATATGCATGATCGGATCGAATTGCTTAGTGGTGAATTTTTACTAACTTCTGAGGTAGGTCATGGCACTCAACTGCGAGTGAAGCTACCTTTAATCTAAAGAAGTATTAAAGATATAACGGGGAATAAGATGATACGGGTTTTACTGGTCGATGATCACCCATTGGTACTGGATGGTATAAACGCCTGTTTGTCCAGTGAGCCGGGGATAGAGGTAGTAGGTCAGGCAAACAATGGCTTAGAAGCGTTAGAACTTGCAGAGGCGTTAACGCCTGATGTCGTTCTGATGGATGTCTCAATGCCCGTCATGAACGGGTTAGAGGCTACAAAAGAGCTGAAGATACGCTTTCCGGACTTTAAAGTGCTGATCCTATCGATGCATGAAAACCGTGAATACATACTGCAGTTAATCCAATCCGGAGCTGCCGGTTACGTATTAAAAGATGTTTCATCAGCAGAGCTGGTTAAAGCGATCGCTGTTGTTCATCAGGGAGGCACTTACTTTAGTTCGGGTGCTTCTGAAACACTGGTGAATCAGTTTGATTCAGGACGTCGTCATGCCGCGGCTGAAGATTCACGCCCCGGCCTGACAAAACGAGAAGGGGCCGTGCTTAAATTACTCGCAGAAGGGGGAAGCAATAAAGATATTGCACGCCAGCTTGATATATCGGTACGCACGGTTGAAACACATCGTCAGAATATAAAACAGAAGCTTAACATCCAGACAGCAGCCGGATTAGCTAAATATGCCATTGAAAACAAAATTGTATAAATAAAATTCCAAAAAATGAAAAGAAGCACTTGCGTCCGTCAACCGCATCTCTATAATACGCAACACAATTTAGGACTATAGCTCAGTTGGTTAGAGCGCTACCTTGACATGGTAGAGGTCCCCAGTTCGAATCTGGGTAGTCCTACCAAATTCTACAACGAAAACAGCCGCTTACGGATTATGCCGAGCGGCTGTTTTTGTTTGTGCTCCTCTGTGTTAGCAAATCGCCTGAAGTAAGCGTCTTCAAATTGCTCCTGAGTAGATCAAGAGCCAGTTTTAAGCTTTCTGTGTGCTGGTTATTTAATTCCCTCAAACTGAGCATCTAGCTAGGTATGCCGTTGGAATAATGGTTCAACGAACCAAATAATAAGGTGCTCAGTGGGTAGGCGGGGTTAGACAAGGGTTAGGTTCGGGGTTTCTGATTTGCTTAAAGCCTCATCATACTGTCTTTGGGTGGATTACCAGGTAGTTGTGCGAAAATTTCGCAGTGGGTAGATGGGTTCTCTTAATTACCTGTTTCGGGGTAGTGGTTTCACCTTGATTGTAGGGTGGTGGATCAAGACGGGCACTCAATCTCGATGTTCGGGGCTTGTATACTGCTTAGGGGTGTACGCCGTTCGACTATTCAGACCTCCAGCCACCAATGATGGATTAGTGTTGCAATTCGCCTAGCTATGTTTGATATAGATACACTCAAATTTAACCGCATTAATGACAAGTCACTTAGCAAGGGTATCGATTTGCTTACTCTTAAACCATTGCGTTGCAAGGCTGAGTAATATCCTGTAGCTCTTTTCGTGTACTAATTTCAAGTTTAATGAATCGACCAACATAGTATCGATTCATAAGTTCATCATGAGTTTTCTTGAGAGAGGGTTTATTGAGACGACAGTTGGTTTCAGGTATAGCTATTTCTTGGTCGTTTAATCCCAAATCGGGTAGTACTCTTATGAACGGGTAAGTTTCTGAACATTCCTTGGCATCAAAAGAATACTGAGGACCCTGATATTCTAGGATATTGAATAGCAGCCTATAAAAAAGCCCGCAACAAGAGGCTATTCTTCTCCTTCTCTTCAATTTTCCGGCTTCGCTTTGTTTTGAAAGCCTCAGGTGTGCTGGTGAGTTCCTGAGATCATTCCAGTCTTTTTTCTGTTGAGAAGTAATAAGGCCTTGTTCCTGTAAATGAGAGAGGGCTTTTGCCGGGTACATATTCCCCCATTTGAGGATGGATTTGGTCATAGATTCGAGATGAGAAGAATTGATACCTTCAATATCATTAAGTGTATTGACCAAAAGAGGAAAGGCTTACATTGGAAAACATTTCATAGGCTTCATACCCAGTATCAGGCCTATGAGCAAAGGTGGTGCCATTCTATGCTTAGATATTTGGATCGAGCTGTGGCGTAGATACTGTTGGTTTGTTTGTGACTATCGTCGATGATGTTTTGTGATGCCGGTTAGTATTGTGATTTATATAAGATGTAGTAGCTTAAACTTGAACTGACAGTCTCGGCTAGAAGAGTCCTGGTTCGATCTGTCAGTTCGCTGAGTGCTTTGGATTCATTGGATAAGCGGCCCAAGAGGGGTAGAGTCCAGCAAGCGTTTGCCAGGTTCGTGCCAAAAGTCGACACATATGGTCATCTTAAAGATAGGCGGCTGACTCTCAGAGTGGATATCATAAACTGCCATTGATCATCACAGAAAGATATATAGTTATTAAGTATGAAGGCATAAAGACGCAGGCGGCAAGGGTGAGCATCGGTATATTTATTCAGCCTGGGCCGAGGAAGATAGTAACGGATAAGTTGCGGAGTTATGGTGTCGCTCATCGGGAATTGATCCCTGAGACGATTCACGACTTGTCAGTGTTCATGCTGCCGTCTACAACTTGTTGTATCTCGGGCGGCATCTTGTTGGGGCTAAGCACTTCTGAAACCATAGGGTAAGTGCGTTTGCATGTTGGAAAGAAGCAGTGGCCTAACAGCAGAGCACGGAATTTGGCTTTCGTTGAGACGTTAATTTGTCAGTACCTTCGGAAGTGTTTGAATTCAGTTGTCCAGATTTTCAAGATAATTCCAAATCACCTCGACTTCTTTAAGCCGCGGCGTTTTTTTGCGATAGAGCATAATTTTCAATTCGATTGATGGCAGGGTGTCTTTGATGCGAACCAGTAAGCCTTGTTCCAGCTCTTGAGTAATGCCACATGCAGGTAACCATGCCAGACCGTTACCTGCCACGGATAAAGCCTTAAGCCCTTCTACCAACGCATTTTCACATTGTGTTTGGAACTGAAATTCTGGCTTCTTGCGTGAAAAATAGTCCCGCTGTAACAGTCTTCCGAAAAATGATTCATCAGGATAGTTCAAAAGTTTTAGGGTTTCTCCTGAGCGGGGTTCATGCAAAGCGGCGCCATTATCATCGACAGCCGATACCGGGATTAACTGATCAGTTCCGACCTGCAGACTAAGTACATCATCCCGCTCCAACTGAGGAAAAATATCCGGGGAGTGATAACACAACAGGAAATCGCCTTGATCGGACATAAGGGTATCCAGGCAATTATGAAGGTTATCGGCGTTAATTCGGATACAGATATCATTGGTTAAAGTTTGTAAGGGTTTTATCCAGTGGGGTAAGAAAGAAACAGTAAGATGGTGCTGGGCGACGAAAGTAATCCGTTTAGTACTAGACACCCGATCTCGCATCTCTGCACGAGTTCTGTAGATTTGTTCAGTCCACTCACGGGCTTGTGAGGTAAATTCTCTGCCCATTGGTGTCAAAGTTGTGGGGTATTTCTGTCGATCTACCAGGGCAAATCCTAGCCAGTTTTCTAACGTTCGAATACGGCGACCGAAGGCCGGTTGCGTTACTGACCGGGCTTCGGCGGCTTTTGAAAAACTTCCGTAGTCCACTAATGCCAGATAGTCTTCTAGCCATTTAAGTTCCATTTCTGCCCTCATTTTGCTCACGAAAATCACTGATTCCGACCCGGATATGTGTTTGTAGGTAACGTCAAATCTAGGGTATGCCAAAAAGTACCAAGCTGAATAGAAAATAGCATTGGTCAGCGGCTATTGCAGCTTTTATTATTAATGGAAGCGCTTTCATAGTAGGCTAGGTCATATACAATACGTCCATTCATAGGAGCATTACGATGCATTTATCCCGATTCCCTCGACTACATTTTGCACATCTGAATACGCCACTAGAACCAATGAAAAATCTTAGTAAACTTCTCGGTGGTCCTAATCTCTGGATTAAGCGGGATGATTGTACTGGTCTGGCTGGTGGCGGTAATAAAACCCGCAAACTTGAATTTCTGATGGGTGATGCGATCGCGAAAGGTGCTGATACCATCATTACGCAAGGCGCAACTCAATCTAACCATGCCCGACAGACTGCTGCAATTGCGACCAAGATGGGCATGGAATGCCACTTGCTGCTGGAAGATCGCACTGGTAGTACTGCTGTTGATTATAACTATAACGGTAATGTGCTGATGGATCAGCTATTTGGCGCGTCATTGAGCAAGTATCCTGCTGGCACTGATATGAACCAAGCGATGGAAGAGGTTGCTGCCAAGCTACGTGCTGAAGGTAAGAAACCATATATTATCCCTGGCGGCGGTTCCAATCCTACTGGTGCACTGGGTTATGTGAACGCGGCTCTGGAACTGCTTACTCAAGCGAATGATCAGAGCTTGAAAATCGATCGTGTTGTGCACGCTACGGGTAGTGCTGGTACTCAGGCAGGTTTGGTAACCGGTCTGGTGGCTTCTAATAGCTTGATCCCGGTATTAGGTATTGGTGTACGTGTGCCTCAGGAAACTCAGGAAGGGAATGTTTTCCGTCTGGCAGAAAAAACGGCAGAACATCTGGGCATTCCTGGTGTAGTAAAACGTGAGCACGTTATTGCTAACTGTAACTATGTGGGTGAAGGATATGGAATACCAACGGAAAGTGGTATCGAAGCGATTGAGCTGTTTGCTCGTCACGAATCTATTCTGCTGGATCCTGTTTATTCCGCAAAAGGTGCTGCAGGCCTAATCGACTTGGTTCGTAAGGGAGAGTTTAATAAAGACGATAACATCGTATTCCTGCATACCGGTGGTAGCCAGGCGCTCTACGGTTATCGTGAAGCTTTAAACCTTCCTACTTATTACTAATTAACGGACGGGGACGGTGATGAGTACTTCAGGAGGTGAGCATACAGTAGGGGTTATAGACCGGGTTGTTAAGATCAAAAATCGTTACTTTCCGGGAATATGTGTCGCGATCACGATCGGTATCGCTGCATCCTTTCTGTCTCAGAAGTACGGTGCTCCGGCCATGCTTATGGCGCTCTTGCTGGGGCTTGCTTTTAACTTCCTCAGTGAAGAATCCAGCTGTATTCCCGGTATTGAGTTCTCCGCCAAAACTTTGCTGCGTTTAGGTGTTGCACTGTTGGGGCTACGCATCACCTTTGGTGATGTGTTGTCTCTGGGTTGGGGGCCTTTAGTGATGGTGTGCTCTGCGGTGCTGATGACTATTGGCTTTGGTTTGTTTATGGCCAAATGGCTTGGTTTCAGTAGTCGCTTTGGTCTCTTGACCGGCGGGTCTGTGGCTATTTGCGGCGCATCGGCAGCGATGGCGATCAGTAGTGTGATGCCTCAAAGTGAGGAAAGTAAACGCGATACGTTGTTTACGGTCATCAGTGTCACAACACTGAGCACGATCGCTATGATCGTCTATCCAATGATTGTTCATGAGTTAGCAATGACGCCTCAGGAAGCCAGTCTGTTTCTGGGTGGAACCATCCATGATGTCGCTCAGGTTGTCGGTGCTGGATATAGTATGTCTGGTGAAATCGGAGATCTGAGTACTTTCGTTAAGCTGCTTCGGGTCGCCATGCTGGTACCCATCGTATTGATGATTGGTTACGTTTTTCGTAGTCGCATGTCTCAACAAGCGGGTTCTGGTCGGGTAGCGATTCCCGGTTTTTTAATCGGCTTTGTGGCCTTGTTTACCGCAAACAGTTTCGGTGTCATTCCAGCAATGATTGCTGAACCTTTGTCCGGTAGTTCATCTTGGCTCCTATTGACTGCAGTGGCTGCACTGGGGGTTCGTACGTCCCTCAAGGAAATTATGAATGTCGGTTGGCTGCCCGTTATCTTAGTGATCAGTGAGACAATTTTTATCGCGGCTCTGATGATCGGATTTATTACCTTTCATTAATTAGTAAGGTATTTGAGATTAGAGAAACCAAGAGGTGTCTATGGAATTTTTAAAGAAGGCGATTTCGGCCGGTTTAGTTGCTGATGAAGATGAAAAAGTTCAGGCAACTGTTAAGAAAATGTTACAGCATATAGAAGAAGAGGGCGAAGCCGCTGTTAAAGAATACGCTCAGCAGTTTGATAACTGGGAAGGCGATTTCATCCTGTCTGAAGAGAAAAAGCAGGCGTTGATTGATAGTGTTCCGCAAAGTGTCAAAGATGATATTGATTTTGCGCACCGTCAGATTAAGCGATTTGCAGAAGCGCAGCGCGATAGTCTGGTTTCTTTTGAAATAGAAACAGAGCCAGGTGTTCGTCTCGGTCAGAAGGTGATGCCGGTTCAATGTGCGGGTTGTTACGTTCCTGGTGGACGATATGCGCACGCAGCGTCTGCGTTGATGAGCGTTGCTACCGCTAAAACGGCAGGTGTGCCGTATATCGTGGCTTGTTCACCACCACGTGGAGATAGTATTAATCCGGCGGTCGCTTATGCAATGCATGTGGCTGGCGCAGATGTCATCTTTGAAATGGGCGGCGTACACGCCATTGCTACTATGGCCAATGGCTTGTTCACGGGTAAGCCGGTGGATATTTTGGTCGGGCCTGGTAATGCATTCGTAGCGGAAGCGAAGCGTATGCTGTTCGGTGCCGTAGGTATTGATGTGTTTGCTGGTCCTACCGAGTCTGCGATCATTGCGGATGAAACAGCGGATCCAATGACAATAGCGGTAGACCTGGTTTCACAGGCCGAACACGGTACCAACTCTCCTGTATGGCTGTTCACTACCAGTCGCGAAATTGGTGAAAAAGTTCTGAAAATTATGCCTCATGTTATCGCTGATATGCCCAACGCAGATGTGTGCGAAGCGGCCTGGCGTGATCATGGTGTGGTGATTTTTTGTGATACACGTGAAGAGCTCGCTAAGGTGAGTGATGAGTATGCCTGTGAGCATCTTCAGGTGATGGCGCAAGACTTTGACTGGTGGAAAGAAAACCTGAACAATTATGGTTCCCTGTTCGTTGGAGAAGGTAGCACGGTATCCCACGGTGATAAGTGCTCCGGCACCAACCATATTTTGCCAACCAAGAAAGCAGCTCGTTACAGTGGTGGTCTGAACGTTCAGAAGTTCATGAAGGTGTTGACATACCAGGAGCTAGATGAGGCTGCCAATCTGGCTTTCAGCGCTGTAGGCTCCCGTATATCTCGTACAGAAGGTATGGAAGGTCATGCGCGTGCCTGTGACTGGCGACTGCGTAAGTACTATCCGGATACCAAATGGGATTTCACGGTTTACGATCAGAAGCATTACGATTAAGGATTGGCCATGAAAATCTTTGAAAAATCGTTTACTCAGCAGGAGCCGATCCCCGAACAGGGGATCGAGGCTGCCGTGGACGTTATGCGCTCCGGACGTTTGCATCGTTATAACACCCAGCCTGGTGAACAGAGCGAAACTGATCTGCTGGAAATAGAATTTGCCGCGTATCTTGGCGTTGATTATTGTCTGGCATGTTCGTCGGGTGGTTATTCGCTTCACATTGCGATGCGTGCAGCAGGGCTTCAGCCTGGCGACAAGGTGTTGTGTAATGCTTTTACTCTTGCCCCTGTGCCGGGAGCAATTCATAACAGTGGTGGTGTGCCAGTGTTGGTCGATGTGGCGGATGATTACTGCATCGATTTGGATGATCTGGAGTCGAAGGCAGCAGAGTCGGGTGCTAAATTTTTCCTGTTATCTCATATGCGCGGCCATTTAGCGGATATGGATCGCATCATGGACATTTGTCAGCGCTATAACCTTTTTCTTATTGAAGATTGTGCCCATACCATGGGAGCAAGCTGGAATGGCGTTAAGAGCGGAACCTTTGGCGATATAGCCTGCTTCAGTGCTCAGACTTATAAGCATGTTAATTCCGGAGAAGGCGGTTTTCTTACTACCCGCCATGCAGACGTGATGGCTCGGGCCATTATGTATTCTGGCTCTTATATGCTGTTTGATCGTCATTTGGCGGGGCCGCCAAAAGAGTTTTTTGATCAAATTCGCTACGAAACGCCTAACTATAGCGGTCGTATGGATAACCTGCGTGCAGCGATTCTGCGTCCTCAGGTAGCTAACCTTGATACCCAATGTGAAAACTGGAACCGGCGCTACATTATCATTGATAACATAATGACGTGCTGTCCTGCTATCCATGTTCCAGTCAGGCCTGATGCAGAAAGCTTTGTAGGTAGTTCTATTCAGTTCTCATTGCCGGGGTTTACTGTTGATCAGATTACCCGGGTGGTTCAAATCAGTAGCGAGCGTGGTGTGATCCTGAAGTGGTTCGGTAATAATGAGCCTGCGGACTATACCAGCAGATATGACAGCTGGCGCTATATTCAGGACATGCCTAAGTTACCAAAAACTGAAGAAGTTCTATCGACGCTACTTGATATGCGTATCCCATTAACCTTTAGTGAGAGTGACTGCGAGTTGATTGCAGAGATCATCGTTGAAGTCGTGAGGGAGTGCCAGAGTTGAGTATCAAAGCGAACAATGAAAAAATCGTCGGTATTATTGGTGGAATGGGCCCTGAGGCGACGGTGGATTTAATGCAGCAAGTGATTGCCGCAACGCCAGCCAAAGACGATGTAGACCATATTCGTATGCTGGTGGATAACAATCCCAAAGTGCCATCGAGAATCAAAGCGATCATTGAAGGGACGGGAGAGAGTCCTGCTCCTTGTATGATTGAGATGGCCAGAGGGTTGGAAAAACAGGGGGCTGACTTTTTGGTCATTCCGTGTAATACCGCACACCATTATTACCCGGATGTTGCTGCTGCAGTGAATATCCCGGTATTTAATCTGATCGCTCTGACCTCTGATAGCGTCAAAAAAGAGCAGCCAGATTTAAGTAAAGTGGGTCTTCTTGCATCCAGTGCTTTACAGAAAATTCATCTTTATGAGCCTTGGTTTGAGAAGCATGACGTGCAGGTGCTTTATCCGCAGCAGGACGATCAGCGGGCAGTAATGGATCTGATCCGCGCCGTTAAGGCTAAAAACCAGACAGTTGAACAGGTGCAGGCTTATAACCGTGCAGCCCAGAATCTTGCGGATCAGGGGGCGCAATGTCTGATTCTTGCCTGTACAGAACTATCGGTTATTGGCGACCTGCTACAGACTTTTCTACCGGTTTACGATGCCTCGAAGTTGCTTGCACAGGCCATTGTGAATGAGGCTTTAGGTTCTGAATAGAAAACCGATTTTATCTCTCTTATAGGCATGCTTCACGGCATTGCCTGCAGGAGGGGTAACTTTTTATCCAGTAATTACAAGCTGGAATATGACTGTTTGTGACGGCGGCGAAAGCGCAGCAGTAAGTCATAAAAAATAATGACCTGGCAGCTGATGCCTAATGTTGCCGGTTTAGTCGCAAGGTATTTATTAATACTGCCCAGAAGTTAACACGATTTTTTATAGCACCGATCTGTCAAACAGTTGGACCGTAGTATTTGAGCATGCAGCCTATATAGTTAAAAAACAGGTGCTTAAATTGGTTTAATAACAATAACTAAGGGAAAAAGATGAGTATTGAACGGATTGGCTCAACAGAGCGTATGAGTAAAATTGTTAAGCATAACAACACTATCTACCTGTGTGGCCAGACGGCTTGTGATGAGGCCTGGGATATCTCTGAACAGACCCAGCGAAGTCTGCAAAAGGTGGAAGGTCTTTTGTCTGAAGCAGGATCCTCAGCGGATAAATTGTTATCGGTAACTATCTACATACGTGATATGAAAGACTTTGCTGCGATGAACAAGGTGTGGGATGCCTGGATTGCTGATAAGCCAAAACCAGCCCGTGCTTGTGTTGAAGCGCATATGGCCAGGCCGAACATACTTGTGGAGTTGTGCGTAACTGCAGCACAGT
>NZ_JBFIIH010000042.1:0-28986 GCF_041601355.1 Neptunomonas sp. | reverse complement strand
CGCGTTCCCCGTAAGCACGGGGATGAACCGAAAGGGCAACGGCTTATTGATGAATATAACCAGCGTTCCCCGTAAGCACGGGGATGAACCGGATTTGTATTCTTCTTTGTCTAGCGTTCATCTGCGTTCCCCGTAAGCACGGGGATGAACCGTTTGCCCAGGTGTCGCCATCGTCGTAGCTGATGCGTTCCCCGTAAGCACGGGGATGAACCGAAAGGGCAACGGCTTATTGATGAATATAACCAGCGTTCCCCGTAAGCACGGGGATGAACCGCGCGTAGATTCAGTGAAAAAAATAATATCTTAGCGTTCCCCGTAAGCACGGGGATGAACCGATTTTGCACGTTACCCGTGACAGCCGCATTTTGCGTTCCCCGTAAGCACGGGGATGAACCGGCGCGCCGATTTTTTTCATAGCGGTGAGTATGGCGTTCCCCGTAAGCACGGGGATGAACCGCCCGTATTGTTGAATCTTCTATCTCAAGCCAGGCGTTCCCCGTAAGCACGGGGATGAACCGTGATAGTCATATAAAAAGTGGCATCCATCTGAGCGTTCCCCGTAAGCACGGGGATGAACCGACGGTGATCTTTTAGGGGAGTCATTGAAGGCGGCGTTCCCCGTAAGCACGGGGATGAACCGACTTGGAATGTGGAGGTTGAGAGAAAACTGATGCGTTCCCCGTAAGCACGGGGATGAACCAGTTCTAAACATCGTCTCAGAGCGCGTATATGAGCGTTCCCCGTAAGCACGGGGATGAACCGGCTTTATCTGCCCCCAACAATCTGAAACAGAGGCGTTCCCCGTAAGCACGGGGATGAACCGTTGCTTTTAGTCATTTTCACAGCTGACTTTTTGCGTTCCCCGTAAGCACGGGGATGTACCGGCAACGCGGGTCTGTTAGCGGCGCTGGAGCTGGCGTTCCCCGTAAGCACGGGGATGAACCGAGTTAGGGACAACCCGCTCAAACGGATTAGGTGCGTTCCCCGTAAGCACGGGGATGAACCGCAAGATAAGAAACGGCGTAAAAATGGCTTATAGCGTTCCCCGTAAGCACGGGGATGAACCGCCTTCTGTCAGCACATCGTTGATAACATCGATGCGTTCCCCGTAAGCACGGGGATGAACCGTTCATAACCATCTCCTATCTGTTTACTTGGCTGCGTTCCCCGTAAGCACGGGGATGAACCGCAGCTTGTTGAGGCGCATGTGATTGAGAGGCTGCGTTCCCCGTAAGCACGGGGATGAACCGATGAGGCAGCGAGGCTGGAAGGGGCAAAAATCGCGTTCCCCGTAAGCACGGGGATGAACCGAGCATGAAATTATTGATGCTGTGATTATAGATGCGTTCCCCGTAAGCACGGGGATGAACCGGTGCCAAAAATAGCGGTAATCTCGGCCCATAGGCGTTCCCCGTAAGCACGGGGATGAACCGCTGGAGCTATCAAAGGCGATAGCAGTAATGATGCGTTCCCCGTAAGCACGGGGATGAACCGCAGGATCAATTAACGATATTGATATAAAAGTGGCGTTCCCTATAAGCACGGAGGCGGATCGATATTACGGATAGTTAATAACATGCTTCATATACATTGTATCGGCAGTTAGATCTTATATGCTCCATTTTAAGGAACCACCACATCATACAAAATGGCGTTGCTCCACTCATTAATAAACCGCTGTTGTTTTAATTTATCCAGATAAACCATCAGTGCGGCGCCCAGGGGTATCGGCTTGAACTGCAAGGGATTATTTTGTTGCAGGCTGTTGGCGGTAAACTGCCCCCTTGCGTCTGGGTGAAGTGCGATGAGGCTGCTTTGCTCGGCGATAATTTGTTGGCCTTCAAGCGATAACAGGTAGCGTAAAAAGGTTTTGGCATTAGTGGGGTGCGGAGCATGTTTGGTAATGAAGGCGACGCGACTCATCACCAGTGTGTAATCTTCCGGGTAGATAATACCGATCGTCGGTGTGTTAAGTGCATAGTTTATGGCATATGAGCCCAATACATTGTATCCAAACACGAGTTCTCCTGTGGCGATTTGATCGATCATCTCACTGCTGCAGCAGTATAAATGAGTCATTACGCGACCCAGATTCTCTTTCAGTCGGCTGCTAATGCTGGAGTTTATTTCGTCCTGTGAGGCAAGTAAGTAACCTACGCCGGATAAGCGGATGTCGTAGGTGCCTACGCGGTGCATGAAAAAGTCGGCGTTGGTGCGGATGGCCAGCGCCAGCTCTTCGTGGGTTTGTGGGATGGGTTTGCCGTTAAACGCGGCTTTGTTGTACGCCATCACTACCGGTTCGTAGGTGAAACCGAAGGCTTCATTTCGCCAGTTTGCCCACTTAGGCAGTGCTTGGGTAATGGGATGGATAAACGGCTGCGCATAGCCATCGTTTACTAGCTTTATTTGCAGGTCCATGGCGGAGCTTATAACCAGATCAGGCATCTTGTTGTTAGGTAGATTCTGGATGGTGCTGAATAATTCGCTGGTTTGAAACTCTTTGTATTCAATGTGGATAGTGGGTTCGACTTTTTCGAAAGCATTAATGATGGGTTGGATCGCGTTGGTATCGGTTGCACTGTATATGACTAAGGAGATTTGCCTGTCTGTCCCGGGGGCATCGCTGGCGATGACGGGCAGGGTTGTCAGGATCGTGATAATGCTGAGTAGTTGGATACATTGTTGAATCATTACTTTCATACAGTCCTGCCCGGTAAGCGAATGAGCACACGCAGCCCACCGGCAGGGCTTCGATCAAGTTTCATTATTCCTTGATGTGCTTGAATAACGGTTTCGACAATGGCGAGCCCGAGACCGGACCCTGAAATGCCTGGGTTCAGACGTGTGAATCGTTGCAGGGCCTGCCGGCGCATGTGTGGCGCAATGCCCGGGCCGCTATCATCAATAATAATTTCTACACTATTATCCTCAGCATGGCGTAACGTTATGTCAATCTGGTTGTTTTTCGGCCCGTAAAGTATGGCGTTATCGATCAGATTTCGCAGTGCTTCTTTCAGGCTGACTTTATCGCCGGGCAATTGGATATCGGGATCATCTACGTTATAGGAAAATTCGATATCAGTGTGCGCGTGGTCTCTGACCGTTTCCGTTAATAGTTCTTCGACCAATGTATTTAATGCAATAGTTTGTGGTGTGAGACTGTCGCTGCGATGAGTAACCAAGGCATGTGCTAGTAACTGATTAGTGAGCCTCGTTAGTTTTTTATATTGGCGGCGTATTTTAATAAGTCTGGTTTTTAATTCATCGCTATCCGTTGTTTGCAATGCGATATCTAATTGGCCTTGCAAGCCACCTAAGCTGCTGCGTATTTGGTGTGAAGCGTCAGCAATGAAAACCTTCATGGTGCTGAGGTTATTGAAGAGTTGCTGTTGGTAATCATTGATAGCATTGACGAGCGGAGCTACTTCCTGAATGGGAGTGGTTTGTATGGGGTGGCGATCATTAACGGATCGGGCTTGCAGGTTTTTGGATATCACGCTTAATGGCTGCAAAGCGCTTCTTACTCCGAGCCATACGAGTAGTAATGTCAGCAGCAGTATGCCGGCTAAGGTGGCAAGAGCGTTGTAAAAAATTTCATTGGCCAGTTCTATACGCGCACGGCGGGTTTGTCCGAGTTTAATCACTACCCACCCATGAGCGACCGGTGCTATGAGTTGCTTACTCTGGATGACCCAGCTCACGGCTTCTCCTTTGTAGCTGGCATTATAAAATTCGGGGTGGCTGTTGGGATGATAGTTAGTCGGAGAGGGCGTTTTTTTGTAACCGGTGAGGTTTTTGCCGTGATGGTCAATGATTTCGTAAAACAGTTTGTCTTCGGGCGCCAGTTCCAGCATAGAGAAGGCGGCATAGGGTAGATCAAGATCAATCTGTGATTCGCGTACGCTAATGCGTTCGATAATCGACAAGCTGGCGCTGTTGAGTAGTCGGTTGTACGAAATGTCTGCAGCACGTTTAGCATAGTCCCAGACGCCTGCACTGAGGATAACAAACACGATCATTATTAATAGCGCAGTGCGAATGATCAGTTGTTGTTGCAGTGAATAACCGGGCTTAGTCATCGATGTGACCCAGGTATCCTAGTCCACGAATGGTTTTGATATGTAATGACGAGTCGGTGAGCTTTTTGCGGAGTCGTGTAAGTGTTTGTTCTATCGCGTTAGGCGTATGCGCTTCGTCAAAGGTGTAGAGCCTGTTGGCAATATCTTCTTTGGTTAATACGCGATCCAGATTTTTTAAAAACAGTTCAAGCAGTTGTCGTTCACGCAGCCGCAGTTCTACGGGTTCGTTGTTAACCGTAATCTGATGTGTAGCCAGATTAACCGTCAAATTTCCGCATACAATGGTATTACTGGCTTCGCCGCGTTCTCGTCGTAATAATGCACGACAGCGTGCAGCCAGTTCACGAAAATCAACTGGTTTGACCATGTAGTCATCGGCGCCCAGATCCAGAGCGCTGACCCGATCGTCTATTTCGGCACGCGCCGTCAGGATCAATACCGGAATGGTATTTCCCTTCTGGCGTAATGACTGCAGTAATTGATAGCCGCTTCGTCCTGGCAGGTTGATATCCAGTATTAATAGATCGAAATCATCCCATGAGAGTGTACGTTGTGCCTGCTCGACCGAAATCGTCCAGTCAAGCGGATGGCCTATCTGACGAAAGTATTCCTGAGTGGCATCGGCCAGGGCTTCGTTATCTTCTATAAGGAGTATGCGCATAGCCGTAAGAATATCTGGCGGGTGTTAAACAGCAAGCAATTTATTCCATATTTTTTTCTGCTGTCAGGCGGGTGTCAGTTTAAAGAGTTATCTTTTCAGCGCGCCATCGAGCGCTAATAAAACTAACAACAAAAAACTGAATTCTGGAGAGTCCCATGAAGTTGAAACTGCTTACACTAGCCTTGACTGCAGGTCTGGTGACGGCCATGAATGTTGCGGCATTTGAGTCGGATAAACCTACCTGTATCGCGCCGGCAAAACCAGGTGGTGGTTTTGATTTGACGTGCCGTATCATATCTAACGGCTTTAAAGACGCTGGCCTGATCGACGTGCCAATGGCCGTTACTTTTATGCCAGGCGGTGTCGGTGCAGTGGCCTATAACCATATTAATGCAAGCCGTCGTGATGATGGTAATGCGTTGGTGGCCTTTAGTTCGGGCTCTCTGTTAAATATTGCACAGGGTAAATTCGGGAAAAATCTGGACGAAAACTCAGCTCGCTGGGTTGGCGCTGCGGGTGTCGATTATGGTGCGGTTATCGTCAGTGCTGATGCGCCTTGGAATACATTGGCTGAACTGGTTACTGCTGTAAAAGCTGATCCAACTAAATATGTTTTAGGTGCTGGCGGCGGTGTTGGTAGTCAGGATTGGATGAAAGCTGCGATTCTTATGAAATCTTCCGGTGTTGATCCTAAGTCCATGCGTTACGTTGCTTATGAAGGCGGCGGGGAAGCAACAGCGGCACTGATGGGTGGTCATATTCAGATTTATCCTGGTGATGTGGGTGAAATGGTTGGCCAGTTGGAAGCCGGTAAGCTGAAAATGCTGGCAGTGATGGCACCTGAGCGTCTGGAAGGTGAGTTTTCACACATCCCTACCGCTAAAGAGCAGGGTTTTGATGCAGAATGGACAATTTTACGCGGTTACTATCTGGGTCCGGATGTTTCTGACGAAGCATTCAATTACTGGTCCGGTCAGTTTGAAAAGGCTTATGCAAACGACGCTTTCCTGCAAACGGTGGGTGAAAAGGGTTTGATTCCTTTCAAAATGTCAGGCGCAAAGTTTGATGAATATGTGAAAGGACGCGTAGGTTACATGCGCGAGTTAGCGACTGAAGCAGGCTTAATAGAGTGAGATTAGCAATGTATGACCGTCTTTTTGCGGGTACATTGCTGGTGCTGTCCGGACTTATTGTCTGGGCAGCTCTTCAGCTTGAGGTGCCCTTTCAATACGAACCCCTGGGGCCAAAAGCCTTTCCGGTTATTTTGGGTGCTCTTCTGGCGATGACATCCATCTGGTTGATCATTAAACCCGATGAGAACAAATGGCACCCTTCATCTGAAATTGTTAAAAAAATGCTGATCGGCCTGGTGCTGATGATAGTTTACGCTGCACTTTTTGAACGTGCAGGCTTCATTGTTGCTACCTTTATTGTGGGCGGTGTATTCAGTTGGTTATTTGGCGAAACGCCGAAACGTGCCGGTTTGTATGCATTGGTGATGAGTGTGATCAGCTATTTTATGCTGACTTCATTACTGCAGCTTAACGTTCCTTCTGGTGCCTGGTGGTCCAGCTTTTTATAGGGAGTTAACCCATGGATGTTTTTAGTCATCTGGCAAGCGGATTTGCTGTTGCCTTGCTCCCGCTTAACCTTTTTCTGGTTTTGTTGGGGTGTTTTTTCGGAACCTTGATTGGTTCTTTACCGGGCATTGGTCCGATTAATGGTGTTGCGATTTTATTACCGCTGGCCTATGCCTTGGGATTACCGCCCGAGTCGGCGTTAATTCTATTGGCCGGTGTGTATTACGGCGCTGAGTATGGCGGCCGTATTTCAAGTATTTTGCTGAACGTGCCGGGTGATGCTGGTGCGATTATGACAACACTGGATGGTTATCCATTGTCGCGTAAAGGCGAGGGTGGTCGTGCATTAGCGCTGTCTGCTGTTAGCTCGTTTGTTGGTAGCATCGGTGCATTGTTGCTGATGGTGTTTACAGCACCGCTGTTGAGTCAGTTTGCGATTAAGTTCGGGCCATCAGAGTATGTATGGCTGATGATCTTTGCCTTTACTTGTCTGGCAACGATGGTGGGTTCGCGTCCGATTAAAACATTGGTTGGTGTAGTCATTGGTCTGTTGTTGGCGACCGTAGGCGTCGATTCAGGTACCGGTGTACTGCGCTTTACCATGGGGATTCCAAACTTTTTCGACGGTGTTGATTTCCTTGTTGTTGTTATCGGAATGTTTGCGATCAGTGAGGTTTTTGTGCTGCTGGAGTCTTGGGCACGCAATGACCTGAAGATTACACCTATTGGTAAAAGCTTTGTCAGTATGGCTGATCTTTTACATGTTAAATGGGTGGTGTTACGCTCGACCCTTATAGGCTTCCTGATTGGTGTTTTACCGGGAACCGGTGCTTCTATTGCCAGTGCGGTCGCCTATGGTACTGAGAAACGCTTTGCTGAAGGTCATAACGAACATTTTGGTGAAGGTGATATTCGTGGACTGGCAGCCCCGGAGGCAGCCAATAATGCATCGGCTGCCGGTGCAATGGTTCCTATGCTGACACTGGGTATTCCGGGCAGTGGTACAACGGCCATTTTGCTGGGTGCGTTGATGATGTTCAATATCACACCAGGCCCGCTGTTGTTCGAACAGCGTCCTGATATTGCCTGGGGTCTGATTGCTTCGATGTTTGTTGGTAACGTGGCGCTATTGGTGATGAACTTGCCGATGATCGGGATGTTTGTTCGCTTATTGTCTATCCGTCAGGCGTACCTGGTCCCTGTGATCGTGATGCTTACCTTTATTGGTATTTACTCCATTCATGGTGACAGTTTTGATCTGTACTTTATGGTTTTCTTAGGTGTTATTGGCTTTCTGTTACGTAAGCTTCACTTCTCTCTTGCGCCGGTTATTCTTGGCTTGGTGTTAGGAAAAGTGTTAGAAGAAAACCTGCGTCGTGCGCTGTCTATCAGTGGCGGTGACTGGGCCATCTTGTTAAATGGTCCTATAACATATGGTTTGGCTGTTGCCACGGTGCTTGCAGTATTTGCTCCGCTGATTATGAGTTCTCTGAAAAGACGTAAGTTGTTGGCAGACAGGGCTGAAGTGGAAGAAGATTGATGTTGTTTTCTGGTTAGTCGGGTTTATTTGGGGTGGCCTTGGTCACCCCTTTTTTTGGATTTTTATCATGTGGCTGATGATTCGTACGTTAGTGATCGGCGTGTTTGGCGCGGTGATTGCCTATTGGCTCGGTTTGCCATCAGCGTGGTTGATTGGTGCGCTGATCGCCGTGGTTGTGTCCGCTGTTGGTGGTATTCGGGTAGCAATGCCTACGGCCACCTCATCTATCGTTAGTTTGTTTTTAGGTATATCGGTGGCCCTCAATATCGAAATAGATCTGGTTGATCAATTGATCCACTGGGGCCGCTCTGCTGTATTGATGTGCTTTATGATGGCCGCTCTGCTTTATGTGATGTATCGCTACTATGCGCGACTACCCGGATGGCGCAAGGATGATGCGTTGTTTTGTGCGGTACCGGGAAATCTGGCAATAATGCTGTCAATGGCCGCAGAAAAAAACGCCAATGTACGCCGCATCTCGTTAGTTCATAGTGTTCGCTTATTATTTTTGGTGTTTTTGGTCCCCTTGTTTTTGCCGGTGGCCGAGCGTGATGTGTCGTTGCATGGGTTTTATATTGAACACCCTGAACAGATGGTGGCTACCGTCTTGCTGGCTATCGGATTGGGGTGGTTGCTGCAAAAAGTACGGGTACCCGCTGCCATGCTGGTGGGCGGTATTCTTGCAACGCTGATCCTCAAGTTGGGGTTTGGCTGGCACTGGCGTTTTCCTGACATGATGATGCTCTCGTTACTTGTGTTTCTTGGCTGTGCTATTGGGTCCCGATTTAATGGGTTGGTTTTGAATGACGTGATACCCGAACTGAAAGCGGCGACGGGTGGATTGTTTATCACCTTGCTTATTTCTGGTGGCTTTGCTGCCGCGTTACATTTCTTTCTTGATATTCCCTGGACACAGGCAATGTTGGCTTATGCACCTGGCGGTATGGAGGTCATGATTGCGATTGCTATGAATCAGGATGTTGATGCCTTGTTCGTAGCAACACATCAGATGTTCAGAATGCTAATGATGAGCATGATTATCCCCCTGCTTATGTTGTTAATTAAACAACGTGACGTCTCTAAAATAATCTAGTTATTCCGTGCTCTATTTTTGTGCATCTGCTTTTTTTAATGAAGCAGATGCTTCGATATGGTGCATCATAGGCGTTTGGAACATTTTTAATTCGCTTTGTATTTGCCGCTAGCCACCTCAATTCTGCACTTTTTTCCTTCTGGTACATAACTTGCTTTTTTCTTGTGCATTGATGTTTTGCACGGGGCAATTCAGGAGGGGGTTCCGCTTATGGAATTAACACCGCGTGAGAAAGATAAGTTGCTGTTGTTTACCGCTGGGTTGTTGGCCGAGCGGCGTAAGGCTCGTGGTCTTAAGCTTAATTATCCTGAGGCTGTTGCTTTTATCAGTGCGGCGATTCTTGAGGGTGCGCGTGATGGCCGAACCGTAGCCGAGCTGATGGATTATGGACGTACGTTGTTGTCGCTGGACGATGTGATGGAGGGTATTGCTGAGCTGATTCCTGAGGTGCAGGTGGAGGCGACGTTTCCTGATGGCACCAAATTGGTGACGGTTCACGATCCGATTGTTTAAAGGTCAGTGGCCAGGTTTAAGGGCTTAAGTGTAAAGGCGGCGACATAAGTTTTTAGGTTTAAGCGTTTAGCGTTTTGAGTAAATGCACAGGAGATTCCTATGATTCCAGGTGAGCTGATAACCCAAGCGGGCGATATCGAAATAAATGCCGGCCGGGAGGTCTGTGTAGTGCGCGTCGCTAACACGGGTGACCGCCCGATCCAGATAGGGTCGCACTATCACTTTTTTGAAGCGAATAACGCACTGAGTTTTGAGCGTGAACAAACGCGTGGTTTTCGTCTGAATATTCCGGCGGGTACGGCAGTGCGATTTGAACCGGGCCAGGCGCGTACTGTCGAGCTGGTCGCTTATGCGGGTTCGCGCATTGTTTACGGTTTTCAGGGCAAAGTGATGGGGCCGCTGTGATGTATGCATACCAACGATTAGCAGCGAGGAGCAACTGATGGCGACTATTTCACGACGTGCTTATGCCGAAATGTTTGGCCCGACAACGGGTGATCGGGTACGCCTGGCAGATACTGAATTATGGCTGCAGGTTGAAAAGGATCTGACCACTTACGGTGATGAAGTAAAGTTTGGTGGCGGTAAGGTTATCCGTGATGGTCAGGGGCAGGGCCAGCGCTGCAGCGCCGAGACGGTTGATCTGGTGATTACCAATGCGGTGATCGTCGACCATTGGGGCATTATAAAGGCAGATATCGGTGTAAAGAATGGCCGTATTGCGGCGATCGGTAAAGCCGGTAACCCGGATGTGCAGCCTGATGTGGATATAGTGATTGGTCCGGGTACTGAGGTGCTGGCCGCTGAAGGCTCGATCATTACGGCGGGTGGTGTGGATGCGCATATTCATTTTATCTGTCCGCAGCAGATTGATGATGCGCTGATGTCGGGCGTAACCACTATGCTCGGCGGCGGGACAGGTCCGGCGACCGGCACCAATGCGACGACTTGTACACCGGGGCCGTGGAATATCCATCGGATGTTGCAGGCTGTGGATAATTTGCCGATGAATATTGGCTTTTTAGGCAAGGGTAATAGTAGCCAGCCTGAAGCGTTGCGAGAGCAGGTTGAGGCCGGCGCGATGGGGCTTAAGCTGCATGAAGACTGGGGCACGACGCCTGCCTCTATCGATTGCTGTTTGTCGGTGGCCGATGAGATGGATGTGCAGGTAGCGATCCATACCGACACGCTGAATGAGTCGGGATTCCTTGAAGATACGCTGGCGGCGATGGATGGCCGTGTCATCCATACTTATCACACTGAAGGTGCGGGCGGCGGTCATGCGCCGGATATTATTAAGGCGGCAGGGTTTCCTAATGTGCTGCCATCGTCAACTAACCCAACCCGTCCATATACGGTGAATACCGTTGATGAGCATTTGGATATGCTGATGGTGTGCCATCATCTTGATCCGAGTATTGCTGAAGATGTGGCCTTTGCTGAATCGCGTATCCGCCGTGAAACGATTGCGGCTGAGGATATTCTGCATGATCTGGGTGCGTTCTCTATGATCGCCTCTGATTCGCAAGCAATGGGGCGGGTCGGTGAGGTGATTATTCGTACCTGGCAAACGGCGCATAAGATGAAATTGCAGCGTGGCAGTCTGGATTCAGATCCGGCTGAACATGATAACGGCCGGATTAAACGTTATATCGCAAAGTACACGATTAATCCGGCGATAACGCATGGTATTGCGCATGAAATAGGCTCGGTTGAGGTGGGCAAACTCGCTGATTTAGTCTTGTGGAAACCGGCTTTTTTTGGTGTTAAGCCCAGTGCTATTCTCAAAGGTGGCATGATTGCCGCGGCTCCGATGGGTGATCCGAACGCGTCTATTCCTACGCCTCAGCCTGTGCATTATCGGCCTATGTTTGGCTCGATGGGCGCGGCGTGCCATGCGACATCGATGTTGTTTTTGTCGCAGGCAGCGATTGCCAATGGTGTGCCCGCAACGTTGGGCTTACAAAGTCTGATTGGTGAAGTGAAAGGCTGCCGGACATTGCAAAAATCCGACATGATTCATAATAGCTACCAGCCGGATATCAGTGTGGACTCGCAAACCTACGAGGTGAAAGCCGATGGTGTATTGCTGACGTGCGAACCTGCTACTGAGCTGCCAATGGCGCAGCGATATTTTCTTTTTTAGGGGGCGCGATGTTACACCTGACAAAATTGTTAAAGGTGGTGAAACCTGTTTATACCACGCTTAGCCTGCCGATCGATAAACGTATCAAAAGTCGTTTACGTGTGACGCTGGATGACGGCCGTGAAGCGGGCTTGTTCTTGCCGCGAGGTCTTATTCTGCGCGATGGCGACCAGATTGAAAGTGATGAGGGTGTCGTCGTTCAGATTTGTGCGGCAGATGAGTGCGTATCGACGGTGCTATGTGACGATGCCGTGTTGCTGGCCCGGGTGGCTTACCATTTAGGTAATCGCCATGTGTCTTTACAGGTCGGTGCCGGCTTTGTGCGTTATCAACATGATCACGTACTGGACGATATGGTGCGTGGTTTGGGCGGCAATGTGCTGGTGGAAGAAGCGCCTTTCGAGCCAGAAGCCGGCGCCTATCACAACAGTACTCATGGCGGGCATCATGCGCATGAGCATTAATGATTTAACGGAGAATAAAATGAAAGCACGTTTATCAACAATAGCAGTATTGGCACCCTTTAGTTCGTTGGCTATGGCGCACAACGAGGAAACGGCCAGCAGTGTCGTGGCAACGTTGGCACACCAGTTGGCGTCGCCTGATCACCTGCTGGTACTTGCCGGCGCATTGGGATTAGCGTCGGCGGCCGTAATTTACGCTCCTTCGTTGTATCGCCGTATTCGTAAGGATAAACGATAAGACAATTATGTTAGCTGATCTTCGTCTTTATCAATTGATTAGCCCGGGGTTGCCTGTCGGCGCGTTTACTTACTCGCAAGGTCTGGAGTGGGCGGTTGAGGCGCGCTGGGTCACATCCGAGACTGAGCTGGAAGCATGGATTACCGGCATGCTGCTGAACAGCATGGCAACACTCGAACTGCCTGTGTTGTTGCGCTTGCGAAACGCATTTTTGCAGCAGGATGCAGAGCAGGTCAGCCATTGGTGTGATTATCTTCTGGCGTGCCGCGAAACGTCGGAATTGCGCAAAGAGGAGCGGCAACGAGGCCAGGCTCTGGCCGTTTTGTTACCTCATTTAGAGGTGATGGTCGCGCCTGAGTATGAAGCGTCGGTCAGATCTACTCAGGTGGCCGGTTTTGCGGTAGCGGCGCAGCATTTCGATATAGCCGCCGAGGCCGCGTGTGTCGGTTATCTGTGGAGCTGGCTGGATAATGCGGTGATGGCGGGCGTGAAGTTGATTCCTCTGGGACAGACGTCCGGGCAAAAACTGTTACTGCGTATCAGTGAACAGCTGCCTGGCGTGTTAGCCAAAGCCATAGCGATTGAAGATGATCAGGTAGGCAGTTCAACACCGGCACAGGCGATTGCCAGTAGCCGCCACGAAACACAATATTCACGGTTATTCCGCTCCTGAAAACGGGAGTCATTTATAAAACCAGGAGTTAACGATGAGCGAATACAAGTCCCCTTTACGTATTGGGGTGGGTGGCCCGGTTGGATCGGGTAAAACAGCTCTGCTGGAAGTCCTCTGCAAAGCTATGCGGGATCAGTACAATATTGCGGTTGTGACTAACGATATCTATACACAGGAAGATGCAAAAATACTGACGCAGGCGGGAGCATTGGCTCCTGACCGGATTATTGGCGTTGAAACGGGTGGTTGCCCGCATACGGCGATCCGTGAAGATGCGTCAATGAATCTGGCGGCGGTGGAAGAGCTGGCAAAGCGCCATAAAACACTGGATGTGGTGTTTATTGAGAGTGGCGGTGACAATCTCAGCGCGACTTTTAGCCCTGAGCTGGCTGATCTGACCATTTATGTTATTGATGTGGCCGAAGGGGAAAAAATCCCGCGTAAGGGCGGGCCGGGTATTACCCGATCAGATCTGCTGATTATCAATAAAATCGATCTGGCACCTTATGTGGGAGCCGACCTGAATGTGATGGATCAGGATACTAAACGTATGCGCCCTCATTCACCGTATGTATTTTCTAATCTGAAAACCGGTGAAGGTTTACCGGAAATTATCCGTTTTGTGATTGAGCAGGGAATGTTAGAGGCCGCGTGAGGGGCTAATCCGCCAGTGAAATAGAGTTAAGGCGCTATAAACTTGTACTGTGTTGAGATATAACTATGTATATGATTGCGAGTAATATTTACGAGTAATCTGATAGTTGATATCAACAAAAGACAGAGGGTAGCAAGGAAATGGATACGGGTATTCTGATCGGTGGCTGTGATAGCGGAAAAGTATTTTTAAATCCTCGCTATGCCAACCGCCACGGCTTGATTGCCGGTGCAACCGGTACAGGTAAAACAGTGACGTTGCAGTGCCTTGCTGAAGGTTTTTCTGACATGGGCGTGCCCGTGTTTATGGCTGATGTGAAAGGCGACCTGTCGGGCTTATGTCAGAAGGGTAATCCTCATCCAAAAGTGGATGAGCGCGTTGACAAAATTCAGATTGAAAACTTTGTTCAACGTGGTTATCCGGTTGCCTTTTGGGATGTCTTTGGTGAGCAGGGCACGCCCGTGCGCTCAACTATTTCTGAGATGGGGCCGCAGTTGCTGTCTCGTCTGCTGGATTTGAATGAAACGCAGGAGAGTATCCTGACGTTGATTTTTGAGTTTGCTGATAATGAAGGCTTGCTGCTGGTCGACCTGAAAGATTTGCGGACGACATTGGAGTTTATCGGCTCTCATGGCAAGGAGATCAGCTCCAGTCTGACGGTGTCGCGTGCCTCGGTGAATGCGATCCTGCGTCGTTTATTAATGCTGGAGCGTGAAGGTGGCGATCAGTTCTTTGGTGAGCCTGCCCTGGTGCTTGATGATCTGATCCAGTTAGATCGTGATGGGCGCGGCATGATCAATGTGCTGGCCTCCGATAAACTGGTGCTTAGCCCTCGTGTGTATTCAACCTTCTTGCTGTGGTTGTTATCCGAGCTGTTTGAAAACCTGCCGGAAGTCGGCGATGCCGATAAGCCTAAAATGGTGTTCTTTTTTGATGAAGCGCATCTGTTGTTTAACAACGCCTCTACAGTGCTGATCGAAAAGGTAGAGCAGGTTGTCCGTCTGATTCGCTCTAAAGGTGTGGGTGTTTACTTTGTCACACAGAGCCCGGGAGACCTTCCGGAGAATGTGTTGGGCCAGTTGGGTAACCGTGTACAGCATGCACTGCGCGCCTTTACGCCAAAAGATCAGAAGTCTGTTCGCGTCGCGGCGCAAACCTTCCGCCCCAACCCTGATTTAGACACCGCTGAGGTGATTACTAACATGGGGGTGGGTGAAGCGCTGGTATCAGTGTTACTCAAGGATGGTATCCCTAGTGTGGTTGAGCGTACGCTGGTACGGCCGCCAAGTTCTCGCATGGGGCCTGCAACAGTGCATGAGCGCCAGGTAGTGATTGATAGTAGTGCGATGCATCGCCGTTATGCCGTCGCTTACGATCCCCGTTCAGCACATGAAGTATTGCTGGAGCGTACGCAAGCACGTTTACAGGCCACTGAAGATGAGGAAGCGCGTATCGCCAAAGAGAAGGCCGATGCAAAAAATAACAGAAGTAGCCGATCTTCAGGTGGCAACCGTCAGTCGGTGACAGAAGCACTGCTCAAAAGTGTGGTCCGCAGTATCGGTAGCAGCGTAGGCCGCAGTGTTGGCAAAAGTTTATTGCGCGGTATTTTAGGTTCGTTAATGAAGTAGCGTGGCGTGTAAGATCACCTGCTTAACAGTTAAGCAGGTGATCTGGTATTGAATCAAATCCCCTTTATGCGAATTCCCTTTTACTCAAACTCCCTTATTACTCAAATTCCATGGCCTCAAAAACGCGACCTGCATTTTTGGATGCCAGTTCTTCGAATGTTTCCAGATGCGCATAGGGGCTTTGGTCGATCTGGTAAGCATCCGCAAGGGTGCCGCCTTCCTCAATCAGGATAGCGACTTTGCCGCGTATATATTCCAGATAACCGCGTGTCCACTCATCAACCGTGGCAAAATCGGTCGGGCCACCATGCCCCGGAACAATGATTTTATCTTTGGCGAATTTACTAAAGGTGCTGTTCCAGGTTTCCAGCCAGGCAGCCGTATCGGTGTCGGGGAAGATAGGTAACAGGCGCACATGAAAGGCAATGTCACCGGCAATTATTACATTGCGCTGTGGTATATAAACGGAGATATCCCCCGGCGAATGTGCCTCACCAAAGTGGATCAGTTCAGCGCTGATACCGCCAAGATCAAGCGTCAGGTTAGCGTCGAATGTTTGGTCGATCGGGACGATTTGCGTTCCTTTTGCGCGTTCCTTTAAAATCGGTTGCAGGTTGGAGAGGCCAGCAGGGCCATGTGATTCAATCTCGTCTGCGGCATCTACATGCGCAATCAGTGTAGCGCCTTGCTCTTTCCAGTAGTTATTACCCAGTGATGCGTGTGACTGGCCATTCTCATCGACCACATATTTCACCGGTTTGTCGGTGAGCTGTTTGATCTCATCATGCAAAGCTTTGGCGAGCAGATAGGATGCGCTGCCGTTGACAACCAACACCGCGTTGTCACCGATGACAAAGGAAAGATTATTATTGTGCCCCGCATTTTCGTAGCTGTAGTACTGTGTTTGCCCAATGGCTGACCAGACATTATCTGCCACCTTGACGGGCTTGTCGTAGAGAAGGGACTCAGGGTAGCGATCAGGCACGATCACTTCAGCGCTAGCAGAGAATGCACTGTTGGCAGTAGGCAGCAGGATAAGAGTCAGGCTAAGCGCCAGGCTAATAATCAGGCCACGCGGTTTGAAAATCTGCAACATAGTGAAAGCCTTTAATCATTATTATTTAACGGATCTTACATTAGTCTTGTCTAATAATTGTGTTAAATGAAGTAAAAGGCAATAGCTATAAGGTGGCAGTGCTACTTATTCGTCGTTAAAGCGGGCGATGCTGGTATTCATCAGTGGCTGAGTCGTTTACTGAATCGGCCGTCGCAGCAGTTGTTGTATCAATTGTAAATAACGCGGCTTTACATGTTGCCAACTCAGCGTATCAACCCGGGGAGCGCGGGGCAGGGCATTGTTTGCCTTGGCTGTCGCGAGTTGTTTTAGCATACACACCAGTGCATGGGTTTCGTCTGCTGTGTTAGCCGGCTGAGAGGCCGCGCTGTAACGATATTGGCTGTCGAATAGGTCTGCATAGGCGAGCCGGTCAGGTATCACGGGAATGGCCCCAGCAGCAACGCCTTCCAGCACAGCAATGCCTTGGAAGTCATGTAATGCCGTGGATAAAACCACATCCGCCGACTGTAACAGTTGGCGATAATCCCCGACCGATTCTATATAGCCCCAGCGACCAATGATGGACGGAAATTGCGCGTATATCTTGTCGAAAGCGGGCGGTATTTTGCGAAACTGCTGGCCGACAATGTGACACTGAATATCTATTTTTTCAGCATGAAGAGTGGCGAGTGCCTGATAAAGTAACTCAGGGCCTTTATCAAATTCCCAGCGATGGTTCCACACAACTTGTAGCGCGCCTGGCTGTTGTTGATGAGGGAGGTAGCAGCTGTCATGCAGTGGAACAGGTAGTACGCTGGAGTGCTCTTTTAGCCGCTCTATTAACCCGGCAGGTACGTGATCGGGTAGTTTTTTCAGTAAAGCGCTCGCGCCTTGTAAAAAAGTATCGCGGTTGTAGTGGGTATTAAAGGCGATATGGTCGGCGGCCAGCGCCGAGTAGATGTTGAGAATTTTTGGTTCTATGCTTTTGAATTCGTTGCCTGATTCGGGGTAGGCGAATTGGTTCTCATGAAAATACAGTAGCGTCGGAATCTGGCCGAGTGCTGGCACAAAACCGCGCAGGCTGGACAGATCGGTCATCGAGGTGGCGATAATCAGATCATAAGGTTGGTGTAACAGTGCAGCTGATTCTCCAAAAGCCCAGCTGAGGCTGTTGCCGCGAAGTCGCCATGAAAAGTAACGCGCCGGCAACGTCAGAACCGTCCACTGGTGTTCAGGGAAGTGTGTTACCAGTCCTTGATGCCAATACTGATGGCTGTCAGCATCATAGGCCGAGAGGAGCAGGATGCGCATGGCTGTTTAACCTTTTGACTAAAGAAACCCCTTTGATCTGGGCAAACAGCTGTTCGCCGCAATGTAAGGCCAACTGGTCTTTTGAGCGGCGAGTGATGCGTGCGAGTATCTGGCTGTTTTCGCCCAATTGTAAACGGATATTACATTGCGCCTTATCCGCCGGGCTTATCTCCAAAATGGTGACAGGTAGTATGTTAACGATGGTGCTGTCGGTGGCGGCTGTTCGGCTCAGGCTGATATGGCTGGCACTGAGGTGTATGCGCTTTTGCGCCCCGGGTAAGCCTATGTTGCCAGGTACGGTGAGTGTGCCGCCATCAACGGCAAACGCTGTCAGATCATATTCTTCATCATAGTGATCTACCACCGCGTCGATCAGCGAGCCCGCATTGGTGAAGTGTGCCAGTGGCGCTGACAGATCCAGCAGCATCTCCTTTATCGGGCCTTGGGCGGTTACTTTTCCCTTTTCTAGCAGCACAATATGATCTGCCAGACTTTCCACCTCAGAGATCGCGTGCGTTACATAGATGATCGGAATAGATAAACGTGCATGTAACTGCTCAAGATAGGGAATGATCTCTGCTTTGGTGGCGTAGTCTAATGCCGACAGTGGCTCATCCATGAGTAATATTTCCGGATTAGACAGCAGTGCCCGCCCAATGGCTACCCGCTGTTTTTCTCCGCCGGAGAGCTTGTCCGGCATACGGTGTAACAGGTGAGATATGCCGAGTAACTGGCTTACTTCATCCAACGAAAGCGGGCTCTTGTTGTCGTTATGCTGAGGGCTCTGGTTACTGTGCTGCGGAGGGCTCTTATGCCGACTCGGAAGATAAGCGCGGCGTTGTCCGAATAACAGGTTTCGGCTGACATTCAGGTGAGGAAACAGGCTCGGCTCCTGAAAAACATAGCCGACCCGTCGCTGGTGGGCGGGTAGGTAGATCCCTTCTGCCTGCCAGCTATTATTGTTAATGCGCAGGTGCGCATGTTTTGCCGGGTGTAAGCCGGCAATGCATCTTAACAGCGTGGTTTTTCCACAGCCTGACGGACCAAATAATATAGTCACACCGCTTGCAGGAATGTTGATATCGACATCCAGCGTGAAATGCTCAAGCGGCGTCCGGAAGCGAATCTGTATGGCTTTATTCATAGCTCGCGTCCTTTTCGGCCATTGCGCTCAAGCAGTGTCATTGCCAGAATCACAATAAAGGAAAAACACAGCATTCCACCGGCGATCAAATGCGCCTGTGCCCACTCCAGCGATTCTACATAATCGTAGATAGCGATGGATAATACCTTGGTTTCTCCGGGGATATTGCCGCCAATCATCAGAACAACACCAAACTCTCCCAGGGTGTGAACAAATGTCATGATGCTGCCGGTCAGCAGGCCGTGTCGTGATAAAGGCAGAACGACACTGAAGAAAGTATCCAGGGGTGATGCGCGCAAAGTAGCGGCCACTTCGAGTGGCCGTGTGCCGATGGACTCAAATGTATTGCGTAACGGCTGCACCATAAAGGGCAGCGAGAAGATAACAGAACCGATCACAAGGCCACCGAAGGTAAATGTCAGCGGGCCACCAAAAAGTGAGGAGAGTAATTGCCCTAAAGGGCTGTCCGGGCCTAGCGTGATTAACAGATAGAAGCCTAATACTGTTGGCGGAAGCACCAGCGGCATACTCACCAGCGTTGCGATAATATCTTTGAACAGGCCACGCGATCGTGCCAGCCACCACGCCAGTGGCGTACCTAACAATAGCAAAATAATCGTTGTCAGGCTGGCGAGTTTCAATGTCAGTAGAATGGCATCAAGCATGCGTTATGTGATCACTCGGTGGTGTAACCATAGTTTTGAATAACCGATCTTGCCTGATCGCTACGCAAGAATCGATAAAAAGCATGCGCCGCTTGATTTTCGTTGCCATGGATCAGTAATAGAGCACCCTGATGGAGGGGAGAATACAGCGACTGGGGTACGTTCCATGTGTAACCGCGTTGGTCTAATACGATTTGTGCACTCGCAACAAAAGCGGCGTTTGCATTACCACTGGCAGCGAACTGATACGTTTGCGCAATGTTGTCACCGGTCACCACTGTTCCGGCGTATTCAAAGGGCAAACTATCTAATACTTGCCGGGCGGCTGTGCCGTAAGGGGCGGTCTTTGGATTGGCGATCGCCAGTCGTTTTATCGCCGGACTCCTGAGGGCATCAAGACCGGTGGATACATCAGCAAGATCGCGGCTCCATAATACCAACTGCCCCGTGGCGTAAATAAAGGGTTCGCTATCAGCAAAGCCTTCTTTAAATAAGCGCTGTGGGCGTTCCATGTCTGCTGCCAGAAGCAGATCGAACGGGGCTGCGTGGCGTATCTGTATATATAACTTACCTGTGGACCCTGAGCTTACTTGTACATTGTGGCCTGATGTCTGGTTGAACAGGTTTGCCAGTGCTTGCGCTGTAGAGGTGAAGTTAGAGGCTACCGCGATGCGTGCCGTGTCAGCAACCACAGCACCTGAAAAAGAAATGAGTAGTATTAATAGGGCTGCAGGAGCTTTCATGAACTGGCCTTCTTAGCTGGACGTTTTAATATAATCGCTTAAGAAAAAAAATTCAGCACTCTCTCCGCTCAGACTGGTTTTCAGGAAGGTTATTTGGATGCTGGTCCCCATTAGAATGTCATTAATCTATGCGATATTTTAAGTATATAAATATTTGTTGCAGTGCAACAAAGTTGTTGACACCCTGCCAGATATCAGTAGAATGATCATCATTGTGCAGTGCACCATAACTAATTAACTACTTGGGGATACACCATGACTAACAACATCGATATGCAGAAACCACTAGAAGCTGTTAAAACTCTGATGGCTCTTCAGACGGCTACAATCAGCCAGTCTGTTGAACTGCAGAAAAAAGCAGGCGAAGATTTAGCTTCTTTCTTCAAAACTGAAGTAGAAAAAGCTAAAGAACTGAAAACTCCGGAAGACGTTGTTAAATTCAACGTTGCTGCTAACACTGCATTGTTCGAAATGCTGAAAGCACAGGGCGAAGCTTTTACTGCTTTTGCTACTTCAGCTAGCAAAAATGCAATGGAAGAAGTCCAGAAAATGGGTAAGTAATTACCGAACTTTTGAAAAACCCGGCTGATGCCGGGTTTTTTTTGTTTGTAATTTAAGGCGGCTAGTCATTTTTCCGTCATAAATTTATGCGATATTCTACGTATGAAAAATATTTGTGCGGCGCAGTTGGAAAGGCTTGACTCGCGGCCAAATAAGCATAGAATTACCTGTATTGTGCAGCGCACCATAACTAATTGATTATCCAACTCGGAGATTTGCTATGACTAACAACATCGATATGCAGAAACCACTAGAAGCCGTTAAAACTCTGATGACTCTTCAGGCTGAAGCTATCAACAAGTCTGTTGAACTGCAGAAAAAAGCAGGCGAAGATTTGGCTACTTTCTTCAAAACTGAAGTAGAAAAAGCTAAAGAACTGAAAACTCCGGAAGACGTTGTTAAATTCAACGTTGCTGCTAACACTGCATTGTTCGAAATGCTGAAAGCACAGGGCGAAGCTTTTACGGCTCTGGCTACTTCTTCTAGCAAAACTGCTATGGAAGAGATCCAGAAATTAGCTAAGTAATTAGCGACTTTCTAAATAAACCCGGCTGGTGCCGGGTTTTTTTTCGTCCAGAATTTATGCTCATATTTTAAAGACTGGCGTGCTTGTGCTTGTTCCCTTTTATGTTTTTGTTGTAGTGTCGTTTAACTAAAGCGGACGGTATTTCTTGCCGATCCTGACCAGCGATATATAACACCTTTGTTGTTTCAGGGGCATTGCCTCCCCGCATTAATACAGCGCTAAACTCCCCGGCAGCGTCATCATGGTATGCGATATTTGATCCGTAAAAAATATTTGTTGCAGCGCAACAAAAAAACTATTGACTCGGCGTCAGATATGGATAGAATAGTCATCATTGTGCAGTGCACCATAACTAATTTACCAACTTGGAGATATACCATGACTAACAACATCGATATGCAGAAACCATTAGAAGCTGTTAAAACTCTGATGACTCTTCAGGCGGCTACAATCAACCAGTCTGTTGAACTGCAGAAAAAAGCAGGCGAAGAATTGGCTTCTTTCTTCAAAACTGAAGTAGAAAAAGCTAAAGAACTGAAAACTCCGGAAGACGTTGTTAAATTCAACGTTGCTGCTAACACTGCATTGTTCGAAATGCTGAAGACTCAGGGCGAAGCGTTTACTGCTCTGGCTACTTCTTCTAGCAAAAATGCAATGGAAGAGATCCAGAAATTAGCTAAGTAATTAGCGACCTTCTAAATAAACCCGGCTGATGCCGGGTTTTTTTTCGTTCTGAATTTGTGCTTAACTTTCACTTTCGTCATACAGTTTCCGTTGTTTCTATTTTACTAGTGCTGACGGTATTTCTTCCTGAGTTCTTTGCAACATAAAGCGCATCATCCAGCCGCTTAAGCAGGGAATGATAGTTCTCATTCGCGTTGAATTCGGCGACACCTGCACTCAATGTGATTTTCCGACCTTCTATAAAGTGATGTTGCTCGATATGTATGCGGATTTTTTCAGCGAGTTTTATTGCGCCGTCCAGTGTTGTTTTTGGGCAGACCAGTAGGAACTCTTCGCCTCCCCAGCGTCCTAGAATATCCGTGTCACGGATCGAATGGCTCATTTCCTGAGTGACTTGAATCAGCACATCATCACCCACTTGGTGCCCGTATTTATCATTAATTTTTTTAAAATAATCCAGGTCAAATAACACGGCGCTAAAGGGTTCCTGGTAACGTTGTGATGCCGCTATCACCCTTAGTGTTTCCTGATCTAATAAATACCTGTTGGGTAATTGAGTCAGTTGGTCTGTGCTCGCTTGTTTGGCAAGTTTTTGATTAAGGTCTTCTAATTTGGTGTTGTATTTGGCGATGACGCGATAACGGTAAATGACTAGGAATACGAGTACGCCTAAGATCGTAATGATGATTGAGATGACCTTGTAATCGATAGGTTCGTCATATTTGATCCCAATCCAGCGATGTCGTATTTGTTGTATCTCTTCATTGGAGATGTTTTGAATCGCCTTATTCAATAAGGGAGGCCACTGAGGCCAGTCTTTGCGGACGCCGATGGCAAGATTCAAGTCCATAGGGAGTGTGCTGGAGATCTTGATGTTGATGTAATGCTCTTTATTGACATAGTGTGCGATGACTTCAAGCGAGTCTATATAGCCAAAGATCTTTTGTTCACTGAGCAGTGCCAACCCCGCCTGAATTGAGCTGACGTCGATAATATTAAGATTTGGGTATTGGTTCTTTATCAGTACTTTTATCCCGCTATTTTTCATGATACCGATTGGCTTGTTGCCAACACTTGTCAGGTCGGGTAAGAAAAATTGATCCAGTCGTGTTGCCAGTACAATCGGCGATGTAAACACGGGCTGGGTAAATGTTAAAAATTCTTCGCGTTGCCTGGTCGGTGTTATCGTTGTAATGAAGTCACATTTTTTGTGCTTTATGAGATCCACGGATTCGCGCCACGCGGATGTCGGTGTGAGTATGAACTTTGTATCTAAACGCTCTGCTATCAGCGACATGATATCGGCTGTCACGCCTTGGTAATTCCCATCTGAGTTGATGCTACTGAAAGGCAGCCAGTTGGGAGCAACACAAAGCCGTAAGGGGGCATTGTTGACAATGAGTTGCTCATTATTACTGAGTGTCAGTGCCTTATTTTCTTTTATTGTGTCTGCTTGTGATTGATCACTGAACCAGTAAGTCTGGATGCGTAGCTTTTCGTGCGTAGTGAGTAAGGATAACCCTTTGTTCAGAATCGACACGGCTTCGGGCCAGTCTTTCCTTATACCGAACACCAGGTCCAACTGCTGCGGCAGATGAAAGGCCGCCTGCAAGTAGGGCATACCCAGCTTGTTAGCCAAATAGAGTGTCGCTGCATTGCCAAAGGTAGCGTCTACTTCTCCGGTTGATAGTGCAGAGAGGAGCTCCTCTAAGGTGTCCATATAAAGAATGGTGGAGTGTTTAAATTGCTTCGCTAATTCGACATCGGACTGATTGGCTTTTTGGATAGCCAGCGTTTTTCCTTTCAGATCGTCAAAATTTTTGATGGATAGCGGGTTGCCTCTGGATACAAAGAGGGATGTTTGCAGCGTTAAATAAGGATTGGTAAAAGTAAGATATGAGGTGCGCTCAGGAATGATTGCACTCGTGCTTAGCCCGTCAATATCATGAGCTTTGGCTTTGGTCTGCATATCGATCCAGTCACCGACGACCAGCGAAAAATTAGCACCTGTGAGTTGATTTATTCTTTGCAATATATCGGCATCATAACCTGAGATACTGCCATCTGGATTAGCCGTCACAAGGGGTTGCCAAGACAGGTCAGAGCCGAGTGTAATGACCGGATGGTTTTGTAAGAAGGATTCCTCCTGCGGCGTTAATGTAACTGTTGTTAAGCTTGCTTTCGTGTCATCCGCAAAACTATTTACGGACAACACGAAAAGATGGCAGGTTAGCCATAAAAATAATAAGACTCTTTTGCTTATGTGTAGTGCGCCAGAATTCTGAGTCATCCATGTACTTCTTTTGTTATATCCTATGAACTAACTGTAGCTTATTATCGATACATTTTTATATCCTCATCACATTAAGACTAAAAATCACACTTAGCTCTTAATGTTGCGAGGATTGCTTGCTTCAACACCGGCCTCATTTACTCTGGCACCATGAAAGCTGCTCAGATGTGGAAATGGAGCTAAATTGAGCAGATCCCTGAAGTTCACCCAATCGAGCAAGCAGAAGAGGCAGATAGCGGGATAATCCCACCCTGAGATCTCTCCATTTTCGACCGAATCTTCTAAAAGCTGCATGGTTCTTTCAATACGTTCTTTCTGCAGGTTAATAATCAGCGAATCGGCGTTGGTATCTATATTTGAGCGAGTCGACAGTAATAAAATGACGAAAGAGTCATTGGCTGCATCGATGAGTGTTAACAGGTTCTCCTGATTCCAGCTCAGAGGCACATTTCTCTGTTTCTCATTCAGGTAACGATGAATAAGGCGGGAGTCATAGATTTTCTGCTCTTGGTCAACAAGTACAGGAATTTTCATGGCAGGGGTGTATGACGCAAGTTCAGCGCGGCCCTCGGGGGAATAGATGTTGAGGTTAATGAAATCATAATCCTGCCCCTCAAGGAGCTCCCGGGACTCAAGGAATAGACGGATACGGCGGACATAAGGGGACATACCTGAGCCAATAAGTTTCATGCTCTCTCCAGTTGAAGAATCCAGTGATAGGACTGCTACGTTAAGGTGTAAGGTTTAGTTATAACGTAAAAATGCCACTTCTGGAATGATCATTCAAGCCATCCGCCAGTCGCCTGAAGGGGCTGAGGACTATTTTCTGACGTTAACCAGACCACCATCGCCTTTTGCGTTGACAGATCTGAATCGGGAAGTGAAAAGAGCCACTCAGGCGTTTGATTGACGGTTTGCAACTCTTGATAGGCGACAAAATCGTGTTGTAGTGTTTTGCCACTGTTTTCGCCGGCCGTGATATGTGATGTCTGGTTGAATGATAACAGGACCAGGTGAGCCGTAATGGGATCACTATCGGGACTATTGGAGTCGCCCTGATAGCTCACCGTGACCTGTTGGTTATCATTTACTTCAACCTTCAGCTTACCCCCTTGCCTTGATGGCGGTGCAGGGAGTGCCTGTCCAAGAAAAAAGCCTTTCCACTCTTTACCGTCGACTACCCATCCTGGTGTATAGATGCTCTCAATCGCGCCTGATTTTTTTAGCGCATATTGCCTCTCTTTAAACTGAGGTTGTGCATACGGATCTTTCCAGCCAATGTAGTCCCAATAATCAACATGAAAAGCCACCGGTAAACGCTCTGTCCAGAGTTTCGGATCATTAAGCAGTGCTCGTAAGTGCCGGTCAGCAGGGGGGCAGCTTGAGCAGCCTTCGGATGTATATAATTGGATTAGCTGTGGGACAGATCCTGATTGTTCAAAGAGTTGTGTGGCGGTTGCTGCGAGGGGTGATAACCCGCCAACCATAAAGAAAAATCCAGCAAAAACAGAAGGATGAGTCATAGTGTCTTCTCAAGGCTCTATCTTGAAGTTTAGCCAACAAGGCTAAGCAGTTTTTTTATATGGTTCTAAGACAGATGAAAACCCATAGAGTTCAGCAGGGAATTTGGTAGGGCGTTTGGTAGGGCGTTTGGTAGGGAGTCCAGCAGGACCCGGGCTTAACAATAAAAATTTATTGTCATTAAATTATAAGCGTGCTATCTAGCTGTTTTTACCCCTGTGGTTGGGGTGCCCAGACTATCTGTGTGATATGGTGAGCATCGTTTAGCCATTCCTATGGACGGATTTTATGCCTTTAGACACATCTGATTTATTTGCCGAAGTGGTCACCAATAATTTGGCTTCGCAGGAGCTTCCCGATGCTTATGTCAGTTTATTATCTTCATTAATTCGCAGCCCCAGTGTTGTTGGGTCTGAGCACTCTTTTTTTCGTGTACTGCAGCGTGAGCTGGAAGAGCGTGGTGCTCACGTGACCTGGTATGAAGGGGTGTTAGTGGCACAGGGAAACCAACCCGATAGCGTTATGTTTTCGGCGCATGTAGATCGTCATGGTTTGATCTGTACCGGCCCTAACGAGTTTCAGTATGCGGCATTTGTTTCGGGTGCTCGTTCAGATCTGCTGGGTAACTCTGTCAGCGAACAGTTAATGAATAAAATTGTTAACCGCTTCGAAGCTGAATCTGTATATGCTTACGAGCCATGGTCCGGGGCGTATCGTGGCCGTGGACTTATTCGCAACGCTTATATTTGTGAATATCGCAATAACTTGATTTTCGAGCTTGATGGGCTTGAGCATCTGGTGGCAGGTACGCCGGTTGCCTTTTCCGATAAATTACGCATCGAAAACAATGCATTAGTCGGGCAGTTAGATAATGTTTTAACAGCGGCAGCACTCGTTTATATGTTCGAATTAGGCTTTCAGGGTACGGCTTTTTTCACGGCTCAGGAGGAGGCGGGTAAAAGTTGGCGTTATCTGCTGGAATGGTTCCGCCGGTTTGGTGGCACCACTAACCAGTTAATCGTTGTTGATACCAGTCCTTACCCGGATCTTGAAGCCGCCCAGCGTCAACATTTGGTTTTACGTAACAAAGATGCGAATGCGACATTCAATACTGAATTGACTAAGCAGCTCGTCACTTTATGCCAGCAAGAAAATATCAGCATTCAAATGAAAGATGAGTATGTCGACAAACAGAATGTTGTGCGTGCAGCCAATGGAGAGTCACCGGTCTCTTTGGGCTCTACAGAGCTGGGTCGAATTATTTCTGCTTCAGGTGGTTTAG
Organism: Neptunomonas sp.; assembly: GCF_041601355.1. GTDB lineage: Bacteria > Pseudomonadota > Gammaproteobacteria > Pseudomonadales > Balneatricaceae > Neptunomonas. The sequence goes on along the minus strand of NZ_JBFIIH010000042.1, from coordinate 1,929 downwards.
TCGATGGCACGACGCTGCAAATACCCAGCTCGGGTTATCATACACTATCCGAATCAGCGCCAATTGCTTCTGTCAGGGGATTTTTACAGATCCTGTCAGCACTGGCGGAATTGAAATCTCCTAACAATTAAGCGAGCTACATAGCATGTATAAAACCATCGTGGTCGTGGATACGGATGAGCTGATCTTTGAAAATGATCAGCTCAGTGTGATTACATTTGAACAATATCTGGCGGATTATCCGAAGCGAAATGAGCCAAAAACACGGCTGATTAATCTCTGCGATACCGAACACTATCTGAGCCGGGGATATTACTGTTCTTTGCTGGCGGAAGCACGCCAGCATAAGGTGTTGCCCAGTGTCAGTACGATTAATGATCTGCGCGATTTGTCGAATGATACATCAGCCGGAATACAGCTGGCCTTGCCGGTTGAGCTACTTCACACCGAGTCGCTTAATGCTGAATCAGACGAGCAGTCAGTTGAGTTTATGGTGTTCATGGGGTGGGTTGCTGAGGAGCCATGGAAAAAACTGGCCAAGCAGATGTTTGATAAATATCCGGCCCCTATCCTGCATTTTAGTCTGTGTAAGGATGCCAATGGCGTGCTGGTTCAGGTAAAACGACGCTCATTTATTCATCTGAGCAAATCTGACCAGGCACTGTTTTTACAACGCTTGCAGGTATTTACCGAACGCGTCTGGCGCACGCCGCCTGCCCGTAAAAAGCAGCGTTGGGATATGGCGATATTGGTTAATCCTGCAGAAGCGCAGCCGCCTAGTGATAAAGATGCTATCAAGCTCTTCATTAAAGCAGCCGCTAAAGTGGGTATTCATGCCGAGACGATTACCGCCGATCAAGCTGGACAGATTTCACAATATGATGCGTTGTTTATTCGTGAAACAACGGCGATAGATCACCATACTTATCGGATTGCACGCAAAGCGGAACGTGAAGGGCTGGTGGTTATTGATGATTCCACTTCTATTTTACGCTGCTGTAACAAGGTGTTTTTACATGACGCCTTCAGCTATAACGGTGTACCTGCACCAAAAACACATGTGGTGATTGGTGCTTCAGTACAAGATCTGGATAATATCGAATCTAGCTTTAGCTATCCGATTGTCCTGAAAATGCCGGAAGGTTCTTTCTCTAAAGGTGTTTATAAAGTTAAGACCCGGGATGAACTCAAGCAAAAGCTTCAGGATCTTTTAGTAGATACCGCCTTAGTTCTGGTTCAAGAGTATCTGTATACCGATTATGACTGGCGCATCGGCGTATTGAATGGGCGGGCAATTTACGCTTGTCGTTATCATATGGTCCGCGATCATTGGCAGATCTATAGTCATGGTAAAGAAACAGAATCCGGTGGTTTTGAAACACTGCCTACTTTTGAAGTACCTAAAAGTGTTTTAGATGCGGCGTTAAAGGCCTGTGCCATGATTGGACGTGGATTGTATGGCGTTGATATCAAACATAAAGAAAATCAGGTGTATGTGATCGAAGTAAATGATAATCCGAGTATCGACCACGAAGTCGAAGATCTTTATCTTGGCAATGAACTTTACATGTTGATTATGCAGGAGTTTGTTAGCCGTTTGGAGAACCGAGGCCGTTAATGCTACTGAGTGACGACTTTTTTTCTATCGCCCCATATGATTGGTTGGCGATAGCGACGGCTGTTTTCTGTGGTTTTATGATTGGCCTGGAACGACAGTTAAGAGGTAAGCCGGTAGGAATTCGAACCTCTTCGTTGATAATACTGGGTACTTACGTATTCCTTGCCACAGCTTTTCAGCTGCATGGTGATGCTATCGATCCTTCGAGGGTTATCGGGCAGGTCATTACCGGTATTGGCTTTTTAGGGGCGGGAGTGATGCTGGCAAAAGATGGTGCCGTCGTCGGTGTGACGTCGGCTGCTACTATTTGG
>NZ_JBFIIH010000041.1:0-29208 GCF_041601355.1 Neptunomonas sp. | reverse complement strand
GATCGCATTGGATCACCGTATGGACGCGTTCAAAGAGCGTGGCGTTGAAGTAATTGGTGTATCAATCGATTCTCAGTTCACCCATAACGCATGGCGTAATACGCCTATCAATGAAGGCGGGATTGGCCAGGTAGGTTATACCCTGGTAGCTGACGTTAAACATGAAATCTGTAAAGCATATGATGTTGAGCATGAAGCAGGTGTTGCTTTTCGTGGTGCATTCCTGATCGATAAAGCAGGTAATGTACGTTCGCAGATCGTTAATGACCTGCCGCTAGGACGTAATATGGATGAGCTTATCCGTTTGGTCGATGCGCTGCAGTTCCATGAAGAGCACGGCGAAGTTTGCCCGGCTGGCTGGAACAAAGGTGATAAAGGTATGAATGCATCTGCTGATGGCGTTGCAAAATACCTGTCTGAAGAATCTGATAAGCTGTAAAAAAGCTCGTATCTTAATAAAACCCGTACTGTAACTAGTACGGGTTTTTTTTTGTTCACATTAAGTGCGCTATGATCGCCAGCTGAAAATTTATAAAGAATGCCTGCTTAAAGTGCATGAGGCTATCAGGCAGGTGTCTTACGTTGTTGCTTAAAATTGTTGCTTAAATGGTTGTTTAACATTGTTGCTTAAATTGTTGTGAGAGGTTGGGAATGAACGTGAAAAATTTGTTTGGAATGCTGTTTCTGCTTGTGTTTGTTGCAGGGTGTGCAGAAAGGCCTTCTATTAAATGGCAGCAAAGTAAGCCGTTGTGTGTGGTCGCTGGTGCGTTAGCGGGTGGTGCCGTTGCCGGTGCTGCAGATAATAAGGCCGCACTAGGTGTCTTACTGGGTGCTGGAGTTGCTTATTTTGCTTGTGATGCAGGATCTGTATGTGAGGGCGGTGAAGTACAAACGTCACACGGCTGCGAATCTGATTCAGACCGTGACGGTGTATATGATAGCAGCGACGACTGTCCGAATAGTATTATGGGCGCTCGTGTGAATTCGGTTGGATGTGTCGATGAAGATGAAGACGGTGTGCTGGATAGATCAGATGCGTGTCTGATGACGCCTGCTAATACGATCGTTGATCAAACGGGTTGCCCGGTCGTGGCTAAGATATCCCTGGAAGGTGTTAATTTCGGATATAAATCCAGTGAATTGACTCATGATTCGAAGTCAATTTTAGATGTTGCCGTGGAAAAATTGAATAATACTGACGTGAACTTTGTTATTGAAGGGCATACCGACTCTATTGCTTCACGAGCATATAATCTCGATCTTTCTCTTCAGCGGGCTCAGTCGGTACTGAATTATTTGCTTGCTGCCGGTGTCGCCTCTGAGCGTATGACTGCCATCGGTTACGGTGAAACACAGCCAATAGCATCAAATCAAACGGATGAAGGGCGTGCCAGAAATCGTCGTGTGGCATTTAATCTCAATGAATAAAGTATCAGCCTTAGGAAAGTAAGACTGTTATAAGAGGATCTTTTGTAAGAAGGTCTGTTAAAAACAGATCGTTAGTGAATAGGTCGTGTAGCAGTGGATATAAAAGGGGGGAGGTAGAGTCAGCCCCCTTTTTTTTCTGTATTAATCGTGATCTTGCAGTGCTAATACCATGTCCCATCCGCCGAGATCTTTCCAGCGATTGATGATGCCGCAAAACAGCTCGGCTGTTTTTTCAGTATCGTAAAGCGCCGAATGTGCCAGCCTTCCATCAAAAGGGATGCCGGCTACTTCGCACGCTTTTGCCAACACGGTTTGTCCGTAAGCAAGGCCTGCCAGTGTTGCAGTATCAAATGTTGAAAATGGATGGAATGGATTGCGTTTTATGTCGGAGCGGGCGGCAGCTGCGCTGACAAAACCGTGATCGAAAGAAGCGTTATGCCCTACCAGAATAGCGCGTTTGCAGCCATGCGCTTTAACGGCTTTACGGATGGGTTTGAAAATCTGCTCCATCGCTTCAATTTCAGGAATGGATTCGCGATTCGGATCGTAAGGGTCTATACCTGTAAAGTCTAAGGCTGCTTTCTCTAAGTTGGCGCCTTCGAAAGGTTCGACCTCAGCCATAAAGCTCTGGTCGATGATCAGGTATCCCTGCTCATCCATGGTTAGCGTTACAGCGGCAATTTCTAGCAATGCGTCGGTGCGGGAATTGAAGCCGGCAGTTTCTACATCAATGACGACAGGTAGATAGCCGCGAAAGCGCTCAGCCATTAGCTGAGAGATTGTGTTATTACTCAAAAGGAATCCTTAACAATGACTGCTTGAAATGTTCTTTCATTCGGGACATTCTAACAGCCAGAATTGGTGTTGGCCAAACAGAAGTGTTGCTAATGTGAGCAGTACGGGTAGTTAGCGTTAAGTTATCGATAGATTTTCTCTTAAATAGTTGTCTGGATTATGAAAATAAGAATAAAGGTTCTCTTTTTAACGCTGTTTACCTTGTTGTCACAGGCCGTTAATGGCGTTACTTTTATGGCGGATATTGATCAATCCAAATGGACTGTAGAGGTGTCTCCTTTTGCGTGTCAGTTGGAGCAGGTTGTGCCTTCCTATGGTATTGCCCGTTTCTTTCATGAAGCGGGAGAAAAGGCGGTGTTTCAATTGTTGCCCACGCAAAAGGGGACGGTTAGCGGCAGCGTTCGTTTGGTGGCAGAGGCGTCGCCGTGGCAGCCGGGTGTCACACCTGCCCTGATCGGCGCATTAAAGGTCAGCGCTGCTGATAAGCAGATCACTGTAAAGTCCGATTATGCGGGTGAAATGCTGGTTTCTTTATATCGGGGTATGTCGCCTACTTTTACGATGCAGGGGTGGTTGGGTAGTGATGAAGTACTGCGTGTGGCATTATCAGCTGCCAATTTTCAAAAATCTTATTCCAGTTATATTGAATGCGTTGATCAGTTGCTGCCGGTTAACTATCGTCAGGTGGCCAGAACAGCGGTTCTGTTTCCGCCAGCTCAGTGGCGTTTGTCAGATGCCACCAAAGAGCGTCTGAACCTGATTGCTCAGTACATAAAAACAGATGAAAAAGTGGCGTCGGTTTATGTGGATGGTCATTCTGATAACGCCGGCAGGCGTTTGCTGAACCGGGATCTTTCCAAGCAGCGTGCCGAGGAGGTGAGTCGCTATTTGCTAGCCCAGGGTATAGACGAGAAAGTCATTACAACCCGCTATCATGGTGAGCGCTATCCGGTTGTTGCCAATAATTCGGCTAAAAATCGCGAACGCAATCGCAGGGTGACGATTCGCCTGGAGCGAAACTGACAGAAGTGTTTCTTCTGTATAAGAGCTGCTACAATATTGCCCTTTAAATGTTTATTCGATCGGTTGTGTGATGACATTACCGTTATTCAGTGGAGTTGATTGATGTCCGATATTAAAAAAGTAGTACTGGCTTATTCTGGTGGATTGGATACATCGGTTATCGTTCGCTGGTTGCAGGAAACTTATAATTGCGAAGTCGTTACTTTTACTGCCGACCTTGGTCAGGGCGAAGAAGTAGAACCTGCGCGTGCTAAAGCAGAAGCGTTGGGTGTAAAAGAGATCTATATCGACGATCTGCGCGAAGAGTTCGTACGTGATTTTGTCTTCCCGATGTTTCGTGCCAACACCATTTATGAAGGCGAATACCTGCTGGGCACATCGATAGCACGCCCTTTGATTGCAAAACGTTTGATTGAAATTGCAAATGAAACAGGTGCTGATGCGATTTCTCATGGCGCAACCGGTAAAGGAAATGATCAGGTTCGCTTTGAGCTGGGTGCTTATGCACTGAAGCCCGGCGTGGCAGTTATTGCACCATGGCGCGAATGGGATCTGACATCACGTGAAACTTTGATGGCTTATTGTGAAGAACACAATATCCCTGTTGATTTCTCGACGAAGAAGAAAAAATCGCCTTACTCTATGGATGCTAACCTGCTTCATATTTCTTTTGAGGGTGGTGTTCTTGAAGAGCCGTGGGCTGAAGCAGAAGAAGATATGTGGCGTTGGACGGTTTCTCCGGAGAAAGCTCCTGATGAACCAACCTATATCGAACTGACCTATCTTAATGGTGATATCACGGCTATTGATGGTGAAGCGTTATCTCCGGCGACTGTTTTAGAAAGACTGAATAAAATTGGTGGTGCTAACGGCATAGGCCGGTTAGATATCGTAGAAAACCGTTTTGTCGGTATGAAAGCACGCGGTTGTTATGAAACACCGGGTGGTACCATCATGATGAAAGCGCATCGTGCTATTGAATCCATCACACTGGATCGTGAAGCAGCGCATCTGAAAGATGAGTTAATGCCGCGCTATGCCAAGCTGATTTACAATGGCTTCTGGTGGTCTGAGGAACGTAAAATGCTGCAGCAGATGATCGACTATAGCCAACGTTATGTTAATGGTGAAGTCCGTCTGAAGTTGTATAAAGGTAACGTTATTGTTGTAGGTCGCCGCTCAGATGATAGTTTGTTTGATGAAAGCATTGCGACATTTGAAGATGATGCGGGTTCATACAATCAGAAAGATGCAGAGGGCTTTATCAAGCTCAATGCGCTGCGTATGCGTATCGCTTCCAGCAAGGGCCGGAATTTACTTGAAGACTGAATATCTAACGTGAACGATGATGAAAAACCCGCTCATTAGCGGGTTTTTTTGTATAAAAAGCGTTTTTCTAATAGGCTGATTTATATTGGTTTATGTTTTTTAAGATGCGAGTGAATGCCTAACAGCCGTTTCGGAAAATCAGTACTGATTATCGACTATAAACTTGAAGAGCTTTCCAGGCTGAGAAGTATCGTGTCTGGTTTAGGTTTTGAGCAAGTGGAAGCCGCCTCGTCTGTTAATATGGCTGTCAGTTACCTTCGTGAGCAGGCGTTTGATGTTGTCTTGGTCGCTTATGATTTAGGCAAGGCTGAAAAAAACGGTTTGCAGGTTGTTCAGGAGGCATTTGCGGAAAAACTGAATGTATTTCAAACACTCTTTTTACTGATTATTGATTCCGCTTACTCCTCTCTGCTGGTTGGTTCACTTGAGAGTGCCCCGGATGCATATATTTCCCGTCCCTATGATAGAGCTAAAATTCAAAACCTCCTTGAGAAATTACAACGTGTAAAAAAAGCGGTATTGCGTGTTGAAGAATCGATGGATAACGCGCAGTGGAGTCGGGCGTTAGAGTATTGTGCTCGTTTGATTAATATTTATCCCGGCTTGAAAGTCTATCTTGAACGTTTGCAAGGTCTCTGTTTGCTGGAGTCGGGGAGCTATCAGGAAGCTGAAGTATTGTTTGGCCGTATTGTCACTTCGCGAAAACAGGTATGGGCTCAGGTGGGGCAGGGGATGGCTTTCTATTATTTGGGTCGGCATAAGGAAGCAATCAATATACTGCAGCAGGTTGTAGATCAACAGCATATCTCTGTTGAGGCTTTTTCCTGGCTGGCCAGAAGCCTGCATGTATCGGGTGATTTGACTCAATCCATCGTGTTGATGCGTAAAGCTGTCTTGTTGCAGCCCTATGTTCCGCAGCTTCAGTCAGAAATGGGTAATTTGGCAGCTAGCGCTGAGGATTGGCCGTTGGCGATAGATGCATTTCGTGATGTCTTAAAATATTCCCGCTATTCTGTATTTCAGGAACCCGACCACTACTTTTCATTAGTGCGTTGTTTGATTGCACAATACCAGGTCAAAAATGGCAATAAAGAAGAGTTGGAGCTTGAGGCGCTGCGTGTGATGGAAAGTGTCATCCGGGATTTTGTAGGTGATATAACCGTCAAATTCCGGGCGCACCTGGTGCTGGCAGAACTTCGCAGTGTGCTGGATTTTGAGGTAATGGCTGAAGCAGAGTTGACACAAGCCGTAGGCTTGTATGAGCAGTTTTCAGCTGAAGATCAGTGGCGCTGGATGGATTGGATGGCCGATGCAGCAGACGGCAAGCCGAGTATGGAGACAGTCAAATCCATCAAGGGGAAGCTGTTGCAAGAGGTCAATGCCGAGTCTTGGGTTGAGTTGATGCGTGCTGGCTTGCAGCATTATAAGAAGGGAGATCTGGAGCGGGCTGCCGATCTGTTTTTTCAGGCGGATAATGCTGATGCAGACTGTGTCTCAGTGATATTGAATTTTGCACAAGTCATTATCGAGCGTAAATCTCTCGCCGGGAATAATGTCTCGCAACAGCAGTGGGCGGCTTGCCTGGCCCGTTTAAACCGGCTGCATTTTGGTGCGCTGTCTGTGAAACAGCAAAAGCGCTATAAAACACTCATGCAGCGTTACTCCGCGATCTACACCCGTTCCTAGCTGTATGCTTCTGGTTATATATTGCTGGTGATATTAAGTTCCTGTCTGTCAATTCTTAAGCCGGATGGTTAAATCCACGGTTCATCATCTGAAAGTATGGATGTATTTGCATCGTTACCTTCATCTGGGTTTTCGTCATCCTGATTAATGATCGTCCTTGCTAATTTACGCGTTAGCAGCTTACGCTGCGCAGCATCAGGAAGGTCGGTGAAAATAATCAGGTTACGGGACACTAACAACTCAATAAGGTCTTCAACAATACGCGCAATAGCCGCGTCCGAATGGCCCAGGTATGCGTCCGGTGTTACGGTATCATCGTTGACGGATAAAAAAGCCAGCACATCAGGGTGCTTAAGGTCGGCGGGTTCCGCGCCTTCTTGCATTGTTTCAGATAGGCTGATAATGCGGCCTTGCGTATTGCGCAGAGCATATAACATAAATCATCTTCTTTCAGTTACTTAGATACATGTTAGTATGTAGGCTTTTGTAGATATTGGTCAAGAAAATGGATGCAGCACACGACTCTCTTCTTAATTGTTTAGTGCATTTGACCCAGCAGAATCACCGTCCCATGTCGGCGGATGCGCTTCGAGAAGGCTTGCCCCTTGTTAATCATCAGTTAACGCCAAAGCTGTTTGTCAGGGCTGCAAAAAGAGCCGGTTTTACTTCGCGCATTGTGAAACGGGACCTGTCAAAAATATCAACGCTGACGCTACCCGTCGTACTTCTGTTAAATGATGATCAGGCGTGCATCTTTCAGGAAATTGATCCGCAGACGGGTGAGGCTGTCATTATTCAGCCCGAAAGTGGTGGGGTTCACCAGGTCTCCATGAGTGCCTTAGAGGCTGATTACTCCGGATATGCAATCTTTGTTCGTTTGGAATACAGGTTTACCGAGCGCGTATCCCGTGTTTTAGATCAGCAAGAGGGGCATTGGTTCTGGGGAACTATCTGGCGTTCTGCAAAAATTTATCGGGATGTCTTGGTCGCTTCGTTTCTGATTAATTTATTTGTATTAGCGAACCCGCTTTTCGTCATGAATGTTTATGACCGGGTGGTGCCGAATAATGCCATTGAAACACTCTGGGTGTTGGCTATTGGTGTATTTGTTGTGTACCTGTTTGATTTTGGTCTGAAGATGTTGCGTGCCTATTTTATTGAGTTGGCCGGTAAAAAGACAGACATCCTATTATCCTCTATGTTGTTCGAAAAAGTCATGTCGTTACAGTACGGCTCCATGCCGCGTTCAGTGGGCGCGTTTTCGAGTAATTTGCGTGAGTTTGAAAGTATCCGCGCTTTTCTTAGTTCCACCACCAATTCTATTCTGATAGACCTTCCGTTCGCTGTTATTTTTCTTATCGTGATCGGGATGCTCGGTGGACCTTTGGTCATCGTGCCGTTAGTCGGTATCCCGATTATTATTATTTACTCTCTGTTTATCACCGGTAAGCTTAAAGCGGCGGTAGAAAAAACCTTTGCTTCCTCAGCGCAAAAAAATGCCACGTTGGTTGAATGTCTTACGGCGATGGAAACCGTTAAAACCCAACGTGCCTCATCGTCTCTGCAGTTACGCTGGGAGCAGGCCGTCGGATATATTGCGAAGTGGGGCATGCAGGCGAAAATGCTGTCTGTTTCGGTGATGAATGTAGCCGGTTTAGTGACGCAGCTCTGCTCTGTTTCACTTGTGATTTATGGCGTCTACCTGATAGCTGAGCGTGAGTTGTCGATGGGTGCTTTGATCGCTTGTGTGATCCTTTCGGGGCGGGTATTGCAGCCGATGGCGCAAGTAGCGAGTCTTGTTACTAACTTTCATCAGTCTAAAACGGCGTTAGATACGCTGGATAGTATTATGCAGCTGCCGGATGAAAGAGATAAGGATCGGCAATTTGTACATCGTCCCGAGTTAGCGGGAAAGATTGAATTTAAAGATGTCTGTTTTAAATATCCGGGCGCAGAGCAACTATCGTTAGAAAAGGTGTCGTTCACGCTGAAGCCGGGAGAAAAGGTCGCATTAATCGGCCGTATTGGTTCAGGTAAATCGACGATAGAAAAATTGATGATGGGGTTATATAAGCCCGATGAAGGATCAATCCGCTTGGATGATATTGATCTGAATCAGATAGATCCTGTCGACCTGCGCAGGCATATTGGTTATGTGCCGCAGGATATTATGCTTTTTGATGGCACGGTACGGGATAATATCGTCATGGGCTCCCCTGAAGTCAGGGATGAAACTCTGCTGGAAGTGGCTGCATTAGCGGGTGTTGACCGGTTTGTGCATCGCCATCCATTGGGTTTTGATTTGCCTGTCGGTGAGCGAGGTGCCGCCCTTTCTGGTGGGCAGCGCCAGGCTGTAGCCATTGCCCGGGCGTTAATTCATAAGCCCGGCATTTTGATATTGGATGAACCTACCAACTCGATGGATAATGCATCCGAAGAATTTATTCGAAGTCAGTTGGCCGCCTACGGCAAGGATCGCTCTATTATGCTGGTTACTCACAAAATGTCGCTGCTCTCGCTGGTCGATAGAATTATTGTGATGGATAGTGGTCTGGTCGTGGCAGACGGGCCTAAAGCGGTTGTATTGGATGCCCTCAAACAAGGTCGTCTGCATATTCAGCGTTAAGGAAGTGGTATGACTCAGAAGCAAAATGCAGCGGCGGATGATTTACATTATATGCCCAGTGTTAGTGAAGCATTATTGGAGCAGGCGCCTAAAGGGGCGCGCACTTTACTTTGGTGCATGGTTGCTTTTGTTGTTATCGCTATTATCTGGGCCAGTTGGGCTACGTTGGATGAAATCAGTCGTGGAGAAGGCGAGATTATTCCCTCTAAGCAACTACAAGTAGTGCAGAACTTAGAGGGGGGGATTATTTCTCAGATTTTAGTCTCTGAAGGCGAGCTCGTTGAGAAAGGGCAGGTGTTGTTACGCATTGATGACACACGTTTTGCCAGTTCTTTTAAAGAGAGCCGGGTGCGAGAGCTTGAGCTGCTGGCCAAAGCCGCGCGTTTAAGAGCGGAAGCAGCCGGGCAGCCATTCGTTGTGCCAGAAGACTTTCCTGAAGAATACAGTTCTTTGGTTCAGCAGGAAGAAACGCTGCATCTGGCGAGAAAGAATGAATTAAATGCCACCCTGGATATTTTAAACCAACAAATTGCGCAGAAACGACAGGAGTTACGTCAGGCTGAATCTAAGGCAACGCAGCTCTCCCGAAGCTATGATTTGTTGAACAGGGAGATGAGGATCACGCAGCCGCTTGTCGGCGAAGGGGTTATTTCTGAGGTTGAATTTTTGCGTCTGAGACGACAAGTAAACGATCTGGCCGGAGAGTTGGATGGTATTCGTCTGAGTATTCCGCGCATTAAATCAGGGATGAGTGAAACGCAACAAAAACTGGCAGAAGCAGAATTTCAGTTTATCAGTGTATCCAGAGCAGAGCTGAATGAGGTTTTATCTGAAGCCGCGCGTTTAAAAGAAGCTTTGGGTGGTATGCAGGATAAAATAACCCGCACCGAAGTTCGCTCGCCGGTTAAAGGAACCGTAAAACAGTTGTTAATAAATACGGTTGAAGGCGTTATTCAACCGGGAGATGAATTAATTAATATTATTCCCTGGGAAGATACCCTTTTAGTTGAAGCTAAATTAAAACCTTCTGATATTGCTCAGGTCAGTGCGGGTCAAAGAGCTATTATCAAAGTATCGGCTTATGATTTTAGTATTTATGGGGGCGTCGGGGCTGAGGTGAGTTTCGTTTCTCCGAGTACGGTATTAGATGAGGAGGGTTTACCTCATTATATTGTCCGCTTGAAAACCGACCAGCCATATATTGGTAAAGATCAAACACGCTTGCCTCTGATTAGTGGTATGACCGTCGGGGTCGATATTTTGACCGGTAAAAAAACAGTCATGGACTATTTATTAAAGCCTATTCTTAAAAGTAAAAACCGCGCATTAACAGAGCGTTAAGTCGGCATGTGCAATATTTACAGCGCTTTTCAAAATTTATCTGAAATGGCAGGAATACATTTTTCTACTATGCTTTGGAATGGTTGTAATTAATGGGGCATTCAGATGAAACTGTATATTGTTTCTGCCAATAAGGAAGTGATTTCTCGCTGGGCCGGGTTTGCAGAGGCGCTCGAATATTCAATTGAAGTTGTTGACGTAAATCAGCTATCATTGCAAAAATTTCATGGGCATGGTTGCGGGCTTGTTCATATCAGTTCATTAAATAGCGCATCAGATAGTCCGGTAAAAGATAGTCCGGTAAAAGACAGCCCGGTAAAAGACAGCCCGGTAAAAGATTATCTGCTCGATCAATTATGTGTCAAATCACCCTTGATTAAGTGGGTGGCACTGAGTGATCAGCCAAGTGATACCGAAGGCCTCTCTTATTTAGCAAGCGGCTTTCGCGGTTATATAAATACCTATGTAACGAAGTCATTATTTCATGAGCTTCTTAATGTGGTTATGAAGAATGATATCTGGGCTGGCCCCTCTTTAACCCAGCGTTTAATGAAACAGTATTTGGCTGGCCCGTTGCGCCGTGATGTGGAACAGGACATTACTCATGTTCAGCACGATAGTGATCAATATGGATTTACTGACCGTGAAGATGAGGTGCTTGATATCCTGATAACAGGCGCATCGAATAAAGAGATAGCCAGAGAGTTGGGAATAACAGAACGGACAATAAAAGCGCATGTGGCGTCATTGTTACACAAGACGGGCACAAAGGATCGCGTGTTATTGATTCTTAAATTAGCACATCAAACAGCATGAAACTTATAAAAGGAGAGTCTGGTGAATTTAAAAAGAACCTTGCTGGTTGTAGCTGTCATGTTCAGCTCAGTACAGGCGACTTATGCGAGCCAGCTAGAAGAGGTCGTGACCAGATCAGTGCTGTCCAGCCCTGAAGTTAAGCAAAGCATGGATGCACGCAATGCTATTTATGAAGAGGTCCGTCAGGCACGCGGTGGTTTTTATCCAAAAATCGATATAGCCGCAGGCGTTGGCTATGAATGGACAAAAAATACCACCACGCAAAATGTCGGTGATGGCGATGTAGAGCTGCGGCGGCGTGAAGCGAGTATCAGCCTGCGCCAAATGCTGTTCGATGGCTTTTTGACAGATAGTGAAGTGGACCGTCATGCTTCCCGTTTAGAAGCAAATAATCACCATTTGAGAGAAGTGGCTGAAGAGAAGGCTCTGGAAACTACGCGCGCTTATCTTGAGGTGATTAAACGTCAGGAGTTGTTGAATCAGGCGAACGAAACCCTCTATAACCATGTGCAGGTATATGAGCGAATTCGAAAACGTTCTGAATCAGGTTTGGGAACATTGGCATCCATCCAGCAGGCGACAGGTCGTTTAGCGCTGGCCGAAGTGAATGTCCTGTCTGCTGAGAATAACCTGCGTGATGCACAAGTCACATTCCAGCGTGTCGTGGGAGAGAAGGCGCCGGATACACTGGAAACTCCGCTATTTAATTTATCTTCTTTGCCTGAGAGTGAAAGTGATTCTGTAAAACGCGCAACCGTTAACCACCCAACATTAAAATTAGCTCAGGCCGATATTCAGGCCGCCCAGTCACAATATGATTCTGCGCGTAGTCTGATGTACCCTAAGCTGAATTTTGAAGTAGACCGCAACTGGAATAATAATATCGATGGCGTTGAAGGTGATAATGAAGATCTGACGGCGATGTTTCGCCTGAGCTATAATATTTATAATGGTGGGTCTGATAAAGCCAGAATTCGTCAGACCCGCCACCAGATTAATGAAGCCAAAGACATTAAGGATAATGCGTTACGCCAAACCATTGAAGGTGTCAGCCTTTCCTGGAACGCTTACGAAATTCTGGGACGTCAGTTGGCTTTTTTCGAGAAGCATGTGGACTCCAGTTCGCAGACGCGTGACTCTTACCTGAAGCAATTCAATATTGGACAGCGCTCATTGCTGGATCTGTTAGATACAGAAAATGAGGTGTTTTCTTCCAAGAATGCCTTAATTGCCGCTAAGTATGATTATCTGCTCGCTCAGTACCGTTTGGTTAATGGTATGGGGGAGATGCTGGAGTTGCTTAAAGTCGATCTTGAGCCTTTGGCCTCAACTGCTTTGGCAGAAGATAAAATCAGAGTAGAGTAAACAGCGGCAAAATATTAACAGAATGATTTTCGTCTGTTAGCGGTGCGTTTGCAATATAAGGGCTTCGTCGATAAAATCGCGCGTGCTTGATGAAGTCTTTGAAAGGGTTGCTGAGAGGCAGCCCTTTTCGTTTATATGGGTCAATATGAAATCACATAAAATTTTACAAGCGCCGGTACCGATGCGCTGGGTCGGACCTCTTAAAATTTCAGGTCATGTATTAAATGAAAAGGTATCCGTTCCTTTAGCGACCTATGAAACTCCCTTGTGGCATTCGGTGGGCCGTGGCGCGCGCGTCTCTGTTTTGACTGAAGGCATTAAAACGACAGTCATCGATGAGCGTATGACTCGTTCTGTTTTACTGGAGGCAGATGATGCCCTGGCAGCTCATCAGGCCGTTGTGTCGATTAAATCCCGGCGTGATGATTTAAATGGCGTGGTTTCTACCTCCAGTCGCTTTGCAAAATTAATCGATATGCACAGCCAGATAGTGGGTAATTTGATCTACCTGCGCCTTGAGTTTAATACCGGTGATGCATCCGGCCATAATATGGTGACCAATGCGGCTGATAAGATTATTCCCTGGTTACTGACTGAATACCCGCATTTACGCTACTCTTCTATTTCCGGTAATTACTGCTCAGATAAAAAAGCGACGGCTGTGAACGGTATTCTCGGGCGCGGTAAATATGTCGTCAGTGAAATCATTATTTCGCGTAAACTTTGCGAACGTCGTTTGTTGACCACGCCGGAAAAAATTGTCGATCTGAATATTAAAAAGAATTTGATCGGTACCATGATCGCCGGTGGCTTGCGCAGCGCAAATGCGCATTTTGCTAATATGCTACTGGGCTTCTATTTGGCGACCGGGCAGGATGCAGCCAATATCATCGAAGGTTCGCAGGGGATTGTGCATGCTGAAGTGCGCGATGGTGATCTGTATTTCTCCTGCACGCTACCTAATATAATCGTTGGCAGTGTCGGAAATGGCAAAGGCCTGGGTTTTGTAGAGGACAACCTGACCAAGCTGGGTTGTAAAGATTCCCGTGAGCCCGGAGAGAACGCACGCCGTTTGGCTGCTATCTGTGCGGCGACGGTGTTGTGTGGAGAGCTTTCGCTGTTAGCAGCGCAAACTAATCCGGGTGAGTTAATGGAAGCGCATCTTAAGCTGGAAAGATAATGATTGATTCGACAAATGATAGAAAGATTGAGCATATTCGTGCGTTTGATCGTGATCCGGCGATAGAAAGAGATGCACGCTATTTCGATAGGATTCATTTGTTGCATCGCGCTTTGCCCGAGATAGATTTGTCAGAAATAGATAGTTCAGT
Source organism: Neptunomonas sp. (assembly GCF_041601355.1). GTDB lineage: Bacteria > Pseudomonadota > Gammaproteobacteria > Pseudomonadales > Balneatricaceae > Neptunomonas. Next base: position 15,468 of record NZ_JBFIIH010000041.1, on the reverse strand, counting down.
ACAGTTGTTTGGTAAAACATTAAGCTTTCCGCTACTGATCTCTTCTATGACCGGAGGTAATCACGACCTGGTCAGGAAAATCAACACGAATCTGGCGCTTGCTGCCGAGCATTGCCAGGTTGCCATGGCGGTGGGTTCTCAGCGCGTTATGTTTGTTGATGAGCAGGCTCGTAGTAGCTTTGAATTAAGAAAGTATGCGCCGTCGACGGTGCTGATCGCTAATATTGGCGCCGTACAGCTCAATTATGCTTTTACGCAAAAAGAGTGTCAGGCGGCCATTGATGTGTTGCAAGCTGATGCATTGTATCTGCACCTGAACCCTTTGCAGGAAGCGGTGCAGCCTGAAGGGGATACTAACTTTAAAGGATTAGCCGCTAAAATTGCAGACTTGTGTCCTAAGCTATCGGTTCCGGTCATGCTGAAAGAGGTTGGGGCTGGCTTGTCGCCTGCAGATGTTCAGTTAGGCTTGCAAGCGGGTATCTGTTATTTTGATGTGGCTGGCAGTGGTGGTACTTCATGGAGCCGGATTGAGCATCAGCGTCGCGTCAACGCAGGCGATAATCTGGGGCTTACTTTTCAAGATTGGGGCATTCCTACCCCGTTGGCGCTGAAGTTATTAGATGCATATCAATCGCAAGCTACTTTTGTCGCGAGTGGTGGTGTAAGGGATGGGATTGATATGGTGAAATCTGTTATACTCGGCGCCTCGTTTTGTGGAGTGGCGGCTCCTTTATTGCAACCCGCTATGGAGTCGGCAGAAGCGGTTATCGAAGTCATTGAGCGTTTACGCCGAGAGTTCGTAACAGCAATGTTTTTACTGGGAATGCCTGATGTGGCGTCGTTATTCAGAAATGAATCTCTCATTCTTGAAGAGCGTTGAGGAACATATTCAAATATGTCATCAGTTGGTATCGATCAAATCAGTTTTTATACGTCTAACTATTTTCTGGACCTGAGAACGTTAGCTCAGCTTCAGTCGACCGACCCTGAGAAGTTCTATCAAGGGATTGGCCAGGAAAAAATGGGCATGGCAGCGCACGATGAAGATATCGTGACGATGGCGGCAAATGCTGCATATCCATTGGTTCAGAATGGCGAAGGCGAGCAAATTTCAACCGTACTATTTGCCACAGAAACCGGCATTGATCAGTCCAAGGCGGCAGGTGTTTATGTACATCGCTTGCTGGGACTGAGCAATAATTGCCGTGTTGTTGAGCTGAAGCAGGCTTGTTACAGTGCAACAGCCGCTATTCAAATGGCCTGTGCGCTGGTGGCAAGACAACCCGGGAAAAAGGTATTGGTGGTCGCCTCTGATGTGGCGCGTTATGACCTGAATACACCGGGCGAAGCCACTCAGGGATGTGGCGCCGTCGCTATGATGGTCACGGCGCAGCCGCGTATTATCAGCATTGATCCGGAAGTGGGTAATTATGCTGAAGACGTCATGGATTTCTGGCGTCCTAATTACCGTAAAACAGCGTTAGTTGATGGAAAGTATTCAACTAAAATCTATCTCAAAGCATTGAAACAGTCGTGGGAGCACTTCCGTGAAAGCAGCTCACTGTCGTTCAGTGACTTCTCTCATTTTTGTTATCACCTGCCTTTTAGTCGTATGGCGCAAAAAGCACATCAGCATCTCGCACGTGTCAATAAAAGTGAACTGACGGCGGCTGAACTGGAGCAGCAGATTGCTGATACGCTGACCTATAACCGGATTATTGGTAATAGTTATACGGCATCCATGTATATTGGCTTGTCATCGTTGCTGGAGAACTGTCAGCATAATCTGGCAGGAAAACGTATTGGTTTCTTCAGTTATGGTTCCGGATGTGTCGCTGAGTTTTTCTCGGGCACGGTAGTGGAAGGCTATCAGGACGTTTTATTTCAGGCGCAACACCAGGCGATGCTGGATAAACGTCAGGAAGTTAGCTATGACGAATACCTGAACCTTTATGAAGCACCGGATCCCAAAGATGGTGAAGCTCATACTATTGAGGCCGATACGCAGGGGCGTTTTCGTCTTGCGGCTATTTCGCATCATAAGCGTGAATATGTAGTTATCTGATGCGTGCCTGTGCTCCGGGGAAAATCATACTGAGTGGCGAACACTCTGTTGTCTTCGGTGCGCAGGCCGTTGCTGTTGCGATTCAGAAACATACCACCGTCAGCTTTAAACCATTGACTGAAAGTAACACCATCAATACGCTGTTCGCTGGCATCTCCTCAGGTGTTCATTATCCCTTGCATGCGCTGGGATCATTAAAAGATAAATTGGATTCCCGTTTCGAGTCTTTCGCTCAGGGTGCACTTCCCATTCAGAAAATCCTGACAAAGCCGGATGATCTTCTGATGTACACCTTGTCGGCTCTGGTACATCACCTACCCGTTCCCGGGCGGGCTTCAAGCCATAGTTATCTGCCTTTGCCGGGACGACTTTCCAGTACGAGTGATCTTCCACTGGGTTCGGGTATGGGATCTTCCGCATCGGCTATTGCGGCCACACTGGTGCTCTTTGAACATCTCCTTGATAAGCCTTTAGGCATTGACCAGCGTTTTGAAATGGTCCGTTTTTGTGAGCGTTTGCAACATGGGCGTGGTAGCGCTATTGATGCAGCGGCGGTCACGTATGGTGGTATCAACCATATTCAGGATGGCTGTGTGAAACAACTGGATCTCTCTCTGGGGAGCGGTTGGTATTGGATTTTTACCGGTAAGCCACAAGTCAGTACGGGCGAGTGTGTGTATTATGTGCGTGATCGGTATGAGAGTGATAAAGCGCTGTGGCATGAGTTTTCAGCAGTGACAGCGAGTATGATCGATCAACTCGCAAGCGGCGCTTCCCTGATAGACACAATAAAAGCAAATCATCGCCTTTTATGTCGGATCGGTGTCGTTCCACGCTCGGCTTCCAACTTGATTAAGCGCATAGAAGACCTTGGCGGCGCTGCAAAAATCAGTGGTGCCGGGGCACATAAAGGCGAGGCTGGCGGGCTTGTGCTGGCTTATCTGCCGGATCAGAGCATGATTAAGAGCATTGATGTTCTGATGGACGATTATCAGGAATATATCTGGGGACACGTTAAGGAGGATGCTTGTGGAGCACGCTACATCGGTGATTAAGGTCACCGCGCCTGGCAGTATCATGCTGATGGGTGAGCATGCGGTTTTATTCGGTCATCGGGCGATCGCTTGTGCGGTGGATAAAAGAATGCAGGTAAGCCTTATCCCCAGAACGGACCGGGTGGTTGTGATTCGTTCTGCGCTTGCCGAATATCACTCAAATCTTGATGATCTTGAAATGGACGCTCGTCTGAATTTTGTGATATTTGCTATTCGACAGGTAGCTGAAAATCTGCCTAATGGTTTTGAATTAGATATCCATTCAGAGTTCTCACATACAGTCGGTTTGGGGTCGTCTGCAGCAGTCACTGCCGCGCTGGTGAAAGCGTTATCCATATATCAGAAAGAAAAGCTGCCACGACGCATGCTCTTTGAACGTGCGTTGGCTGTTATTCATGGCGTGCAGGGGCGCGGTTCAGGCACTGATCTGGCCGCCAGTGTCTATGGTGGCTTGATTGGTTATACGGTGAAGCCGCAGCAGGTATCCGCGCTGAATGGCCTTCCCCCTATTTCGTTATTTTATGCTGGTTATAAAACTAAAACAGCCGATGTCCTGGCGCGTGTGACTGAACATACCAAGGAGTTTCCTGAGCTTTACTCCAGCCTTTATCAGTTGATGCATGACACCACGATTAAAGCGGAGGATGCCATTCAAAAACAGAACTGGCCTGAACTTGGCTTGTTGATGAATGTCTATCAGGGATTGATGGATGCTTTGGGTGTTAATGATGCAGTGCTCTCTGATATTGTTTATTCGTTACGCCGATCCGATGCTATTCTGGGTGCGAAAATTTCGGGTTCAGGTTTAGGTGATTGTGTGATTGCACTGGGAACTGATGAGTCATTGTCATTGCCGTATGAGTCAATAGCGGTAGCCGTGAGTGGTGATGGGGTAGAAGTAGAGGTGGCGAGTCATGTTACATAACGAATTAACAAAAGCGGATATCGTTGCTCGTTATCTGCCCAAAAAATTGATCGCTGTTGATCAGGCTGATGCGTTTGCTCCGAGTAATATCGCGCTGTGTAAGTATTGGGGTAAAAGGCAAAATGAGCTTAATTTGCCGGTTAATTCGAGCTTGTCTGTTTCATTGGCACACCTGGGTAGTCATACACAGATCCGTCCGGCAACCAGCGGTGCGGATCAAGTCATATTAAACGGTCAGGTACTCACGGCTGACACACCATTCGCCGCTAAGGTGATTGCGTTTGTTAACTTGTTTCGTGGCCAGCAGAATTACCCGCTGATTGTCGATACGCGCAATAATATCCCGACAGCGGCGGGCTTGGCTTCATCGGCTTCCGGTTTTGCTGCGTTAACCCTGGCACTGAATCAGTATTTCCAGTTAGCGCTCCCGGATAGGGTACTGTCCGCATTTGCCCGTATGGGAAGTGGTAGTGCCTCGCGTTCGATTTTTACAGGTTTCGTTGAGTGGCGCATGGGGCAGCAGGAAGATGGTATGGATAGTCATGCCTTTCCACTGGATGTTAGCTGGCCTGATTTGCGAGTCGGTCTGGTGAAAATCAGTAGCGCGCAGAAAGCGGTTGATTCGCGTGCAGGTATGAAACGCACGGTCGAAACGTCGGGTCTTTATCAGAGCTGGCCGGCTCAAGCCGCCAGGGATCTTGAAACAATACATCAGGCACTGATTGAGGATGATTTCTCTCGGTTGGGTGCTACGGCTGAGCATAACGCCATGTCTATGCATGCCACTATGATTGCTTCCTGGCCGCCATTAGTTTATTGGCAGCCTGAATCGGTGGCGGCCATGCAGAGGGTGTGGGCTTTGCGTGAAGCCGGTGTCGAGGTTTATTTTACAATGGATGCCGGCCCGAACCTGAAGTTGCTGTTTAAGGCGAAAGATCAGCTACTGCTTGAGACAGAGTTTCCCGACCTGGAAGTGGTGGCGCCCTTTGCCGTGGATAGCAAAACTGATCTGGCGTCTGAGTCCGTAAACGCAGCCGAGTAGCGGATGACTCAGATACGCGGTTTTGTATTAACACGCCATCAGCAAGACCAGCCCGACGGTATCGAGCTCCGATACTGGATCAAAAACCAACAGGACATCTCACTGGTATCTGTGACCGGGCAAGAGTCCGTTTTTTTTGTGCATGACACTCAGCTGGATTGCATAGGTGACTGCCTCAAAGATCTCTCGGGATGGCGTCTGGAAAAAGTCCGATTACGTGATTTGGAGCAGCAAGGAGTCCACGCTCTTTATTGTCGTTCCCTTAAATTACAACGTGATGTCATTGCGCTGCTCTCAGCAGCGGCTGTTCCCATGATGGAAGAAGATATTCGTCCGGTGGATCGCTTTCTCATGGAGCGGTTTATTTTTGGCGGTGTCGAAGTCACTCAATCGGCGCTGTCAACTGGTGTTGTCAGGTCTCGCTTTGCCCCCTGCGAATTTCCGGTGACGCTGAAAATTCTCTCCGTTGATATTGAAACGACCATGCAGGCGGATCGAATACATTCTATCGGTTTATATGGCGAAGATTTAGCGCTGGTGCTGATGCGTGGCGAAGGTGTGGATAGCGATACTCTGCGCTTCTATCCGGATGAAAGAACGCTGTTACAGGCTTTTGTTCGCCAGGTGTGCCGTTATGATCCTGATATATTTATTGGCTGGAATGTTGTCGGTTTTGATTTCAGGGTTTTATCTGAGCGTGCCGATAAACTTAAGGTTCCGCTGCGTTTAGGGCGGGATGATCAGTCGCTTCGGGTCGTGCAATCTGAATTGGGTAAATGGTATGTGCGCCTGGAAGGGCGGCTGGTTATTGATGGGATCGATACGCTGAAAGGTGCGACTTTTCACTTTGAAAGCTACTCACTGGAATATGTTTCACAATCGCTTTTTAAGCGCGGCAAGTTGATACATCAGGCGAATGACCGTGGTGCAGAAATCCAACGTCTTTATCGTGAAGATAAGCCTGCGCTGGCCCGCTACAACCTCGAAGACTGTAAGCTGGTTCAGGATATTTTTGATGAAACGCGTTTGATGGAATATCTGATTGAGCGGACGCGTTTAACGGGATTGTCGCTGGATAAAGTAGGAGGATCTGCCGCCGCATTTGATTTTCAATACCTGCCACGCTTGCATCGTAGCGGTTATGTGGCACCAGAGTTTGCGTCTGGTGACCGGGGGATTGGCGCACCGGGTGGCTATGTAATGGATTCTCAACCGGGCCTTTATCAGCATGTACTGGTGTTGGACTTTAAGAGCCTGTATCCGAGCATTATCCGCACGTTTAAAATAGATCCGGCCGGACTGGCTGAAGGGTTGAAGGCAGATGCCCGCGAAGAGGATCTGATTCCCGGCTTTAGCGGGGCTGTTTTCAGTAAAAGTAAGGCAATCTTACCGACCATAATTGAAGAGTTGTGGGTCGCGCGGGATCAGGCTAAGCGCAACAGTAATAAGCCACTGTCACAAGCGATTAAAATTATCATGAATGCTTTTTATGGTGTGCTTGGCTCGAATGTCTGTCGTTTTTTTGATCCGCGTCTGGCCGGCTCGATTACCCTGCGCGGTCATCAGATATTGCAACAAACCCGCGATGAGATCGAACGCACATTTGGCTATCGGGTGATCTATGGTGATACAGATTCGGTGTTTGTGCTGCTGGGTGATGAATGCAGCGATGCGGACCTTCAGGGAAAGGCGCTGGCAGAGTATCTGAATAGCTGGTGGTCGGCACAGGTTGAGGAGCGCTTTAGTACTGAAAATTATCTTGAGCTGGAGTATGAAACACATTATTCCCGTTTCCTGATGCCGCGTATGAGGCATTCTGAAAAGGGCAGTAAAAAACGTTATGCCGGATTACAGCAGCGCCCGGACAAAGAAGCGAAGCTGGTATTCAAAGGGCTGGAGAATGTGCGTTCTGACTGGACACCGTTAGCCCGGAACATTCAGCAACAATTGTATGAAGCGGTGTTCAGGGATCAACCCTATCATGATTTTTTGAAGCAACTGGTGGCAGATTTACGCCAGGGAAAGCTAGATGATCAGCTGGTCTACCGGCGTCGGTTGCGCCAACCGTTGGCTGATTATTTGCGGATGAAGCCACCGCATGTACAGGCAGCCATAAAGGCAGAAAAATTCTGGCAACAGCAGCAGCTTCAGAGCCCTTATCAACCCGGCCAGCACGTGAGCTACATCATGACAGTCAATGGCCCTGAACCTATTGAGCAGGTACGCTCGCCGATTGACTATGAGCACTATGTTGAAAAGCAGCTGGAGCCCGTTATTGATTCAATTCTGTGTTTTAAAGAAGAATCTCTGCAGAGCCTGATTGCCACGCAGCGCGATCTGTTTAGTTAACGTTCAACCATTTTAGCAGTGTATCAGCACAGCTTTTACGGACCAGAATTTCATAGTCATCAGCCGTTTCAACTGACAAGATCTGAATGGGATTGTGTTGCAGGCAGTCGCGGCTTTGTGCCCGGTAGAGGTCGCTGTTCTGACGAAAATCCTGAGTGTTCCCTGAGTTGAGAAGATAGCTCAGTGCTGCTGTGTTTAAGCGGGCGCTTAGTTGTCCTTCGTTCTCAAGGAGTGTCAGATCCTTACCCCAGATCTGAACCAACAGTTCTGATAGCGTCGCTTGTTCGCCGGGAGAGCGCAGGACCAGCCAGCGATTATGGTCAAGCCATAAGATAGCTAGTGAGCCAAGGCAACTGATCCGGCAAGCGCTGAGTGGTTGCTTGACGCCCAGCATTTCGCCGACAGCAATGAGTAAAGCCAAGTCGTCAGGGTCAGAATCCAACTGCAGATCTCCGATAAACGATCGTTCATGAACAACGATACTTTGTAATCGGTTTTCCTGATTAACGTGTGTGCCTATGGTGATATGTACCAGAGGGTTAGTCGGCAGTTTCTTTTGGCTTTCGCACATCATGCTCTCCGCAATAATCGGGGGTAGTTAGGTGAGTGAACTCTGGTTAGTGATTTGGCATAGAAAAAGCCGCGACAATAGTTGCCGCGACCGGATCTTGTGTGGGCTAACTCTGAGTCATACGAACTGACTCGAGCTACCTGAAGTTATCCGCGGAAATAGCGCTGTTCTATAAACGGCATGCGTGCAACAGTCATGGGTAGTTTTTTACCGCGGACTTCAGCATAGACCTGAGTACCGAGTGCGCTGAATGCCGTTGCTACATAACCCATCGCCACAGGTGCTTCGATCGTCGGGCCATAGGTGCCACTGGTGACGATACCGATTTTGTTGTCTTGTGCATCAAATAACTCTGCACCTTCACGGATGGGAGCACGGCCTTCGCCTAGTAAACCAACGCGCTTACGTGTCCAGTTCTTGTTGCTGATCTGATCAAGGATTTTATCTGCACCCGGGAAACCACCTGCACGCTCACCACCTGCACGACGGCATGCAGAGATAGCCCAAATCAGACTGCCTTCCAGTGGTGTTGTGGTGTTATCCAGATCATGACCGTATAAGCAAAGACCTGACTCAAGGCGCAGTGAGTCACGAGCACCTAAGCCAATCGCTTCAATTTCTGGCTGATCCAGGAATAAGCGAACTAAGCGTTCAGTATCAGCTGTAGGAATTGAAATTTCGTAGCCATCTTCACCTGTATAGCCCGAGCGAGAGATGATGCAATTAACACCGTCGATGCTCATTTCACGAGAATCCATGAAAACCATGCTGGCAACTTCAGGTTGGATACGTGCTAATGCGGCGGCGGCTGTCGGGCCTTGAATGGCAATCAGCTGGCGGTCTTCCAGTACCTCAATTTCGACACCTTCGCCCAGATTAGCACGCATATGGGCAATATCCTGCTCTTTACAGGCAGCGTTGACGACAACGTAGATCCAGTCACCGTAATTAGCGACCATAAGATCATCCATGATGCCACCGTCTGCATTGGTGAACAGAGCGTAGCGCTGTTTGCCTACCGGTAAATCAATAATATCAACAGGCACCAGTGTTTCGAGTGCTGCAGCTGCATTTGCGCCAGTCAGTTTTACCTGGCCCATATGAGAAACATCAAACAAGCCTGCCTGAGTACGCGTGTGGATATGTTCTTTTTTAACGCCTAACGGGTATTGAACGGGCATTTCGTAGCCTGCAAATGGCACCATCTTTGCGCCGAGCTCAACGTGCAGGTCAAACAGAGCCGTTTTATTTAGATTACCTGATTGAATCTCAGCCATTTTTATTTCTCCATAGATCTTTTGTTAAACAATATTGGGTGGTGTAGCCGTTCTTGTGTCTTGATCAGATATTACTTAAATGTTGCTTAGCGTATGCCTGGTAGAAAAATAGGGGGAATTATTCTCCCCCCTGTGACTCTGGTTTTAACGAGTCAGATGTTTTATCGCGATTAAAAAACTCACGGGTTAGCTTAAACACAACGGGGCTAAGCAGTGCTAGCGCAATTAGATTCGGAATAGCCATCATCGCATTCAGCGTATCTGCCAATAACCAGATGAAATCCAAACTTACACCCGCACCGATAGGTACTGCAAGGATCCAAAGTACACGGTACGAAGTGATTGCTTTAACGCCAAACAGGAATTCAATGCAGCGCTCGCCGTAGAAAGACCAGCCGATAATAGTAGTAAAAGCAAAAATTGCTAATGAGATAGCAACCACGTAGTTACCCACGCCCGGTAATGCTTGTGAGAAAGCCGCAGATGTCAGCGCTGCACCTGATACCCCCGAAGTCCATTCACCTGATGTGATGATGACCAAGCCGGTGATAGAGCAGATGATCAGCGTATCAATAAACGTACCCAGCATTGCCACCAAACCCTGACGTACCGGATCTTTAGTTTGCGCTGCTGCGTGAGCGATAGGGGCGGAACCCAAACCTGCTTCGTTAGAGAATACACCGCGGGCTACACCAAAGCGGATAGCCATCCAGACAGCGGCACCTGCAAAGCCACCTTCAGCCGCAGAGCCGGTAAAGGCATGAGTGAATACCAGATCAAGCGCAGCAGGGATAGCGTCAGCGTTAATAGCGAGAACAACCAAGCCGGCACCTAAGTAAGCAATAGCCATTAAAGGCACCAGCGCACCCGCCACACTACCGATACGTTTGATCCCACCAATAAGTACGGCCCCGACCAACACCATCATGATGGCACCGGTTATCCAGACATCAACACCGAAATTTGAGTGTAATACATCAGCAACGGAGTTGGATTGCACTGTGTTGCCGATACCGAATGCGGCAACGGCACCAAAGATAGCAAACATCGTACCTAACCAGGCCCATTTGGCACCTAAGCCGTTCTTGATGTAATACATCGGGCCACCTACGTGACGGCCTTCTTCATCAACTTCACGATATTTTACAGCCAGAACGGCTTCAGAGTATTTCGTAGCCATACCGACAAGTGCGGTACACCACATCCAGAATAGAGCACCAGGACCACCGAGGAATACGGCCGTTGCCACACCTGCGATGTTACCTGTACCTACCGTTGCTGAGAGTGCCGTCATAAGCGCCTGGAAAGGAGATATTTCGCCTTCTTTCTCTTCGTCTTTTTTAGCATGGCGGCCTTCAAAAAGTAGCTTGAAGCCAGTCCCTAGTTTCAGAATAGGCATTAAACGTAGTCCAAGCATCAGAAATAATCCGACCCCTAGAATGAGAACCAGCATCATTGGTCCCCATACGATGCTATTAATTTCACCTATTACAGAAGTTAGCATTTCCATCTATTAATCACCTCACAATTTATTTTTATAGTCGACTGGTGAGTCAGGTTCGTTATTTGGAAAGACAACTCCAAAAAAGGAAATAAGTTTCCAATAGGAAACGAATTTATCTTATCGTGATCATGCATGCAACACTCAAATGAGAAACACGCGTGTTTGATTAACAAGCTTATTTATATATTTGCGGGGCTTTCAGCGAAAAATAAAAATAAATCATATAGATGATGCATACAGATAAAAATTAAAGTTTCCTATAGGAAATTTATTTTGATTTAAGGAAATAAAGTTGCTAATCTGAGTTCAAATTGGCATTTCAGAACCCCTTAGCCGTTTATATAGTTGTTCGTATAACGATAAAAAATGTGGAGACAGCACGATGGCGTTGAGTATTTTTGATCTGTTTAAAGTTGGTATCGGCCCATCTTCTTCCCATACCGTCGGCCCTATGGTTGCGGCTAATCGATTTCTCAGTGGTTTGATAGAACGTGGCCAGATTGAGCAAGTTAGCGCCGTCAAGGTGGGATTGTATGGATCATTAGCGATGACGGGCCAGGGACATGCGACCGATGTGGCTGTTATGTTGGGGTTGATGGGAGAGAAGCCGGATAGTGTAGACCCTGATAAAGTCGCCGACTATATCGAGCAGATTAAGCAGACGGGCTTGCTTAAGATAGCGGGCGAAAGGTTAATCCCTTTCGTTAAAGAAGAGCATATTCCTTTTAATTTTGGTGTTTCGTTGCCGAAACATCCTAACGGTATGCGTTTTCAGGCATTTGATGAAGCCGGCATTATTCTGCATGAAGGTATTTTCTACTCCGTGGGTGGCGGCTTTGTACTCAGTGATGCAGAAACGAATGAGCACGGCAAGGGCAATGCAGTAGAGACCGTCGACCTTAAATATCCGTTTGAGAACGGCGCAGAGCTGGTGAAATACGCAGAAGATAACCGCATCAGTATTGCTGATGTCGTGATTCAGAACGAAGCCGCATGGCGCAGTGAGCAAGAGATCAATGATGGTTTGCTGGGCTTGTGGCAAGTGATGAATGATTGCATTAACCGGGGGTGTCAGCAAACCGGCGTATTACCCGGAGGGTTGAAAATCAAACGCCGCGCTCACGCCATGCGTCAGGAGTTGGTTAACAATCCTGAGACCAGCCTGAAAGACCAATTAACCGTGCTGGACTGGATCAACCTCTATGCAATGGCGGTTAACGAAGAAAATGCGGCGGGTGGTCGTGTGGTGACCGCCCCGACGAACGGTGCGGCAGGTGTGATACCCGCAGTACTCGCCTATTACGTGCGTTTTGTGCCGGGTAGTAATCAAGCAGGCATTAAAACGTTTTTAGCAACGGCCGCTGCCATTGGCATGATCTATAAGAAAAATGCATCAATTTCGGCGGCAGAAGTCGGTTGTCAGGGTGAGATCGGCGTTGCTTGCTCTATGGCCGCCGCTGCTCTGTGTGCCGTGATGGGCGGGACTAACCAGCAAGTTGAAAACGCCGCTGAAATTGGTATGGAACATAATCTTGGGCTGACCTGTGATCCGATTGGTGGATTAGTTCAGGTGCCGTGTATAGAACGTAATACCATGGGTGCTATTAAAGCGGTTAATGCCTCACGTTTGGCACTGCGTGGCAGTGGGGAACATCATGTTTCTCTGGACAGCGTCATCGAAACGATGCGCCAGACTGGCGTTGATATGCAAGATAAGTACAAAGAAACCTCAACAGGCGGATTAGCCGTCAATGTTGTGGCATGTTGATTTACATACTTTAAACGAGAGAATAAAAATATGAGCCTTACTGAACTTTACAGCGATGTTGCACATGCTGACTTTTTTACTCGTAATCTCGCAGATAGCGATAGCGCTATCACGGCGGCAGTAGAAGAAGAGTTTCAACGTCAGGATCACCAGATCGAATTGATCGCTTCTGAAAACATCGTATCCAAAGCGGTTATGCAGGCACAAGGTACTGTGCTGACTAACAAATACGCTGAAGGTTACCCTGGTCGTCGTTACTACGGTGGTTGCGAGTTTGTTGATAAAGCAGAAGCGCTGGCAATTGACCGTGCTAAGCAGTTATTTGGCTGTGAATATGTCAATGTACAGCCGCACTCCGGTGCTCAGGCGAATGGTGCCGTATTTATGGCACTGTTACAGCCGGGTGATACGATTCTGGGTATGTCTTTAGATGCGGGTGGTCATTTAACACATGGTGCGCGTCCGGCTCAGTCGGGTAAATGGTTTAATGCGGTACAGTACGGCGTTGCTGAAAATACATTGCGAATCGATTATGATGCAGTTGAAAAATTGGCAGTTGAGTGTCAGCCAAAACTGATTATCGCAGGAGGCTCAGCAATTCCGCGTGAAATCGACTTTGCGCGTTTCCGTGAAATAGCCGATAAAGTGGGTGCCTACCTGATGGTAGACATGGCACACATTGCTGGATTGGTGGCAACCGGGGCTCATCCTAGCCCTCTGCCGCATGCGCATGTGGTCACGACGACGACGCATAAAACCTTACGTGGTCCGCGTGGTGGTATGGTGTTGTCGAATGATCCGGAATTAGGCAAGAAGATTAACTCTGCCGTTTTTCCAGGTCTGCAAGGTGGCCCGTTGATGCACGTGATCGCTGCGAAAGCGGTTGCTTTTGGTGAAGCGTTGCAGCCAGAGTTCACTGCATATATCGACCGTGTTGTCGCTAATGCTAAAGTGTTGGCTGAAGTCATGATTGAGCGTGGTTGTGCAGTGGTTACTGATGGTACAGATACGCACCTGATGCTGGTTGACCTGCGCCCCAAAGGGTTGAAAGGTAATCAGGTTGAAGTTGCGCTGGAACGTGCCGGTATTACCTGTAACAAGAATGGTATTCCGTTTGATTCTGAAAAACCGATGGTAACCTCGGGTATTCGTCTGGGAACACCTGCAGGCACAACCCGTGGTTTTGGTGTAGAGGAGTTCCGTCTGATCGGAAACCTGATCAATGACGTACTGGATGGCCTGGTGGCTAATCCAGAAGGTAATGCCGAAGTAGAAGCGGCGGTGTGTGCTCAGGTTACTGAGTTGTGCCAACGTTTCCCGTTATATCGTTAGATGTGCTATTGGTAGTAGCATTATTAGCAGATAAAATATAAATCATTTATTACACAGGTGAGCTGTATTCGCATCTCATCTGATTATCAAGATAGGAAATAACATCATGAGTAGTGTTCCAGCAAACTTGAAATATACCGCTTCACACGAATGGGTTCTGGATAATGGTGATGGTACCGTTACTGTCGGTATTACAGACCATGCTCAAGAGTTACTAGGTGATGTGGTATTTGTTGAAGTGCCGGAAGTCGGCCGCGCTGTTAATAAGGGCGAAGAGTTCTCTTTGGTTGAGTCAGTAAAAGCAGCATCTGATATCTACTCGCCCGTCACCGGTGAAGTCGTTGCTGTAAACGAAGCGCTTGAAGATGCACCAGAAACCATCAATGAATCCGCTTTTGAAGATGGCTGGATCGCAAAAATTAAGCTGTCTGATGCATCTGAACTAGACGATATGCTGGATGCGGCAACATACGAAGCTAATGTAGGCGAAGAGGGGTAAGACGCACGTGGAAAAACGTACTCTGAGTGAACTCGAACAGCAGCATGACTTTACACGTCGTCATATCGGTCTTCATGGTGAAGATCAGCAAGCGATGCTGGAAAGCTTGGGTGTATCTTCTCTTGATGAACTGATTCAGCAAACAGTGCCCGGATCAATTCGTCTGGATGATGCGCTGGATATGGCTGATTCGGAAACAGAAGCACAAGCTCTGGCCTACCTGAAGTCTTTGGCGGTACAGAATAAAGTTAACAAGTCTTACATCGGTATGGGCTATCACAATACCCTGGTTCCGAATGTAATTCTGCGTAATGTGTTGGAAAATCCAGGTTGGTATACGGCTTATACGCCTTACCAGCCAGAGATCGCTCAGGGGCGTTTAGAGTCATTGCTGAACTTCCAGCAGGTTGTGATGGATTTGACCGGTATGGATCTGGCGAATGCCTCCATGCTGGATGAAGCTACCGCTGCTGCAGAAGCAATGACGCTGTGTAAGCGTTCTAACCGTAAGAAAAGTAATACCTATTTTGTGGCTAACGATGTTCATCCACAAACGATTGACGTGATTAAAACACGTGCTGAGTATTTCGGATTTGATGTGGTGGTTGCGCCTCATTCTGAACTGGCAGAGCATGATGTATTTGGTGTTCAGCTACAGTATCCGGGTACCTTTGGTGATGTTACTGATATCAAATCACTGATCGAAAAAGCAAAATCTCAACAAGCAATGGTGGCTGTTGCCGCTGATCCGATGGCGTTAGTCTTGCTGAAATCACCCGGCGAACTGGGTGCTGATGTTGTATTGGGTTCTAGCCAGCGCTTCGGTGTACCGATGGGCTTTGGTGGTCCGCATGCTGCCTTCTTTGCGTCCAGCGATAAGTTAAAACGCTCTGTACCTGGCCGTATTATCGGTGTATCGGTCGATGCCCGTGGTAATCAGGCATTGCGTATGGCGATGCAAACACGCGAGCAGCACATTCGTCGTGACAAAGCGACGTCAAACATCTGCACAGCTCAGGCATTGTTGGCCAACATGGCGAGCTTCTATGCGGTATATCATGGTCCGCAAGGTCTGAAAACG